>JAISQR010000028.1 GCA_031274035.1 Treponema sp.
CTGTACTCTTCGAGTATTCGGAGTTTGTATTAATCATACGCGCACTCTAATAATCTTATGTCAGGGCATCGGCGTTTACTCTAAGAACAATGCCTGATACAGGAAAGCCGAATCCAGGGCGGAGTGCATCATGCGGCGTTTGGCGCTGACCCGTTTCTTTTCCATCTTCATCTTCCTCAGCCGGTGCAAGGCCGTCTTCCGTAGGATATTCAAATTCAGGTGGTGATCTAAAAAGTATGATGGATAGAGGAACGAGAAATGACAAAGAGGACAAAGGATGATACTATGAAAGAATGACAATCACCATAGAGATCCATTGCCCTCATTGCCATAGTCAAAACATAACCCGGAACGGGAAAAAAAGCAAGGGGAATCATCGGACTGTATAGTCCGCAACTTCATCTGCAAAGACCGCATAAAGATCATGCTGGCCGGGGAATCGGCATACGGGATGTCAGCGCGATCCTGAAAGTAAGCATTGCCGCGGTCTTAAAGATACTCAAATCAACCAACCCCGCCGCAGAGCGGTCGGGGTATGGTTGTTTTGGTAAGGTATTTGACTCAGGGTACATACTCCTTAATACGCGGCAAGCGCGAACCGGAGGTTCGGCGGGGTATGTACCCTTCGCAAACAATCAACAAAATATAAGATAAAACTGCATCAAAACCATTATGACCGCCTGGAAATAGACGAGTTTTGGACCTATGCGGGTAAAAAACAGAACAGAGTATGGCTCATGTACGCCTATCACCGCGCCGCCGGGGAAATAGCGGTGTCGAACCGGAGGTTCGCTGTATGGGGGAAGCGGGACCTGAAAACGGCGTTGAAACTGAGAAAACGGCTGGGAATAAGCTATGACCGGATAGCCACGGACGGCTGGGAGAGCTTTCTGGCCGCATTCGCGGAAGATTGCCATGATGTCGGCAAGAAGCACACGGTAGGCATAGAAGGAAACAATTGCCGGTTACGGCATCGGTTAAGGAGGGCGTTCCGCCGGACCTGCTATTTCTCAAAGAAGCTGCGTAATCACTGGAAGGCTTTTGACATGGTTTTCTTTTACATCAATTACGGCTTCGTTTGATACCCGGTATACTTTCTGGATCACCACCCATATCTTCTTGCACTATGCTTTTCTGAAACATATTTCCCCGCTGTTTTTATTATATCACACTTTGCGGACTTTTCGGAGGGGACTTAAAAGTAAAACCGCTGGTGATACAATGCGGGCCCTTGACTTTTCTACAGAGTATAGTATAATAAAAGAGTAGCCATCATCTACTAGTAGGGCGTTTAACCATTGGTTAATAGACCCTGTAAAATCCGGGTGTATGGCCGGATTAGTGGGCCCCCGTTTCCTCCTTATTCGGGGGCCCTTTCATTTAATGTTGATTACGGCGCTGAAACGCGGCGTCCGTTACGTTGATTTTCGCTATCCCCGTATAAGGTCTGAGTAGTTGAGCCATAGGTTGTAGTTCCAAAATTTGACATTTGGGAACCACCTTAGTTACCTCTTCTTTTTTAATTGTTCATTATTTATAATTTCCTTATGTTTTCCCTCTTCCATCCCTTAATTCAAGCATGGTTTGATAAAACCTACGGCAAGCCGGCCAAGGTGCAGGAACAGGCATGGCCGCTCATTGCCGAAGGGGAACACGTACTGGCGCTGGCGCCTACGGGGAGCGGTAAAACCCTTACAAGTTTTCTTACCGCCCTTTCGAGGTTCTGCTCAGGGGACTACCCCGCGGATAAACTTTCGGTTCTCTACGTTTCTCCGCTCAAGGCCCTCAACGAAGATATTAAACGCAACCTGCTGGAACCTCTTGCCGGTATCCGTTCCTGTTTTGAGGCGGAGGGGGAAGATTTTCCCTGTATTCGGGTAGAGACCCGTTCAGGGGACACGCCTCAGACCGACAGGCGCCGTTTCCTCAATAAGCCGCCTTCTATCCTTGTCCTGACGCCGGAGAGCCTTGCCATACTGCTGCATAATGCAAGGGCAAGGCCCCTGCTTGCGGATATCCGGCTGCTCATTCTGGACGAGATACATGCGGTACTGGCGAACAAACGGGGCAGTTTTCTTTGCTGCCAGGTTGATCGGCTTGCCTTGACCGCGGGTGAATTCCAACGTATAGGCCTGTCGGCTACGGTGCGTCCGCCGGAAGCGGCCGCGGAATTCCTTGGCGGCCTTAAACCGGCAGGGCTTTCCTATACAAAACGGCCTGTTCATATAGTTTCCCCCGCAATAGAAAAACGCATCAATTTTAACGTTGAATTCCCCGAACAGAAGGCGGATACCGCCGCCGGGAAAATTTCCGCGGATATGTTCAGCCCTCGCTATGACGCCCTGGTAGAATTCATCCTGGAACGTATACGGCTCAACCATGACCGGGGAACCATTCTGGTTTTTACCGATTCCCGCAGACGAGCGGAACGTTTAAGTTTTCTTATAAACGAGAAGGCAGGGACAAAGCTGGCCCACACCCATCACGGCTCGCTGTGCCTTGAGGAACGCCGCGCCGTAGAAAAAAGGCTGGCGGCAGGGCAGCTTCCCTGCGTTACGGCTACCTCCTCGCTGGAACTTGGTATAGACATAGGCAGCGTCGCGGAGGTCATTCTTGCGGGAAGCCCTCAATCGGCAGCCGCCGCGCTCCAGCGCGTAGGGCGTTCGGGGCACGGCGTAGGCCAGGTGAGCAGGGGTACGCTGGTTCCCTTTCACGGCATGGACCTGTTACTTGCGGCGGCCCTGGCAGGGGCTGTTGCGGAACGCGATATTGAAGAAATCTTCCCCATAGAGAATCCCCTTGACATTCTGGCCCAGATCATCCTTTCACTCTGCGCCGAAAGAGAGCGTAATGAGGATGAACTTTTCAATATAATAAGAGGTTTCTATCCGTTTAGAAACCTGAACCGCTATTCATTCGATCAGGTGATACTTATGCTGACCGGTCATTACAGCGGGACCGGCGGCACGGGACCGGCGGAGATTGAAAACACGGAACGTATCAGGGAACTTAAACCGCGGCTCTACCTTGACCGTGAAACCGGCAGTCTTACCGCGGAGAAAAGCGCCCTGCACCTGCTCTACGGTTCCGGCGGCGTCATTCCCAACAGGGGCAGCTATTCCCTGCGCCTCCAGGACGGCGTCAAGATAGGCGAATTGGATGAGGAATTTGTCTGGGAGCGCCGTATCGGCGATGAGTTTGATTTCGGAACCAGGTCCTGGAGGATAAGGGCCATAGGCTCTGAAGCCGTGGAGGTAAGCCCCCTGGACCGGCCTTCTTATTATACGCCCTTCTGGAAAGGAGACGCGGTTTTCCGCAGCCCTGTCCTGTCCGCGCGTGTTCTGGGCCTGCTCGACCGTTTTAACGAAGAGCATGGTACAAACGGTTTTAGGAACTCTGCTTCCGTAAACCCTTCGCGCCCGCCCCGGCAGGCCCCGCTCTTTGCCGATATACCCGGCCTTTCGGAAACCGCCCGTGGGGAACTTACCGCTTTTTTAGACAGCCAGCGCCGGGCCCAGGGCGGCCTTCCCCTGCCTGGAACCGGCGCCGTCCTTATCGAGACGATCAGCGCTACCCTGGGGCGCGGGGACTGTATTGAGATCGTCCTCCATACATTCAGGGGCAGCGCAATTAACTATCCCCTGTCCCTCTCCCTTACGGCGGAACTTGAAAAGAGCCTCCGTCTGCGCGTTGAAGTATTCAGCGATGACAATGCGGTGCTGCTCCTCGTACCCCGTTTCTTCCGGGGGGAACCCGAAGTTCTGATAAGCGGGGCGCTGGCGCGGCTTGGTTTAAAGGATACTGACGGAGAGGACCTCTGGATGACCCGGCTGCGTGAACGGCTTCTGGCGTCGGGGCTGTTCGGCGCGGCTTTTCGGGAGGCGGCGGAACGTTCGCTGCTGCTTCCCAAAAGAGGCTTCGGCAAGCGCACTCCCCTCTGGCTTACACGGCAGCGTTCAAAACGGCTCTTTGATGAAGTATCCATGTTTCCAGATTTTCCGGTAAGCGCCGAAGCCTGGCGGACCTGTCTGAATGACGAAGCCGATCTTGCGGGGACAGGCCGGCTCTTCCGCGGCCTTTCCGACGGAACCGTGCGGACAATCTTCTTTACAAGCCGGACCCCAAGCCCCTTTGCCAAGGGCATGATACATCAGGAGATCAATATCCTTATGTACGAGGATGACGAACGTAAGGACCTGCGTCAGGCGCTTACCGCTCCTTGCGGGCAAGGCCCGCAAAGTTCTGTGCGGGGGGACGGGCTTTCCCTTTCGGATAGAGTTATCGAGGAGGCCCTCAACGACGCGCGCAGGCGTCCCCGTATTTCCGCGGCGGCGGCTGCCGATTTTTGCACCCGTCTGCGGCGCGAGATACCGGGCTGGGCGCCGGACGACGAAACCGGCCTTGCGGAATGGGTTAAGGAGCGTATCGCTATTCCCCTGGATGAATGGGAGACGCTCCGTTCCTGTCTGCCTGAAACGCTGCGGAACAGTCTTGACGCGGATCCAAGCCTTGGCGGAAGGCTTTTCTGCATTCGGCGCGCCGCTTCGGCAACCGCTTCGCTAGTCCACAGGGAATGGGCGGAGGCGTGGCGGCGCGGTCCCGCGGCGCTGGCCCTCCGCTGGATCCGGTACGAGGGCCCCATCTCTCTGTCGCGGATCGGCGGGATACTGGGACTCTCCCCCCAAGAGACGGAAGACGCGCTGTTTACGGAATCCGGGGGCGTCATCGGCGGCATATTGATGGAAGCGGATGTATCTGACGCCGACGGAGGCGCCTTCCCCGGAGATCTTGTATGCGACCGTCAAAACTTTGAGATGATCCTGCGGCTTTCAAGGAAGAAGCGGCGTCTTACGATTAAAGAGAGGCCTGCCGCTTTGCTTGCGCCTTTCCTTGCGCAGAGACAGGGAATCTGCTTTGCAGGGGAAGCCGTTCAGCGCGTTCCGATAGAACAGAAGCCCTGGGAGAAGCTCTGCGGGATAAGCGCGCCGGTTAAACTATGGGAAGCGGAATTCTTCCCTGCACGGAACCCCCTGTACTATAAAGGGATGCTGGATAAGGAAATTGCCGAGGGGAATCTGCTCTGGTACGGAAGGGGCAGGGAGCGGGCGGGTTTCTGCAAACCGGAAGACATAGAACTTTTCCCCGGAGATATTGAAGATTCAAGCGGCGGAACAGAGGGGAAACTTGGTCCGTTCCCGGCGGATTTTTTTGACAACCCTCGAAATTTTTTCGAGATTAAGGGGCGTCTTAATACGGAAGAATGTATACGCTTGATCTGGGAAGAAGCCTGGAGTGGAAAACTATCGGCCGATACCTGGGAACCGGTACGCCGCGGAATTGCGTCGGGTTTTACCCGCCGTGAAACAGGGCGCGCGGAGGATACGCTTCATCTACAGAACAGTCCTCCCGCTCCCTGGCAGCGCACAGCCCGCAGGCGTATACCGCAGGCGCTCAGTTCCCGCCGGGGGAATCCTGCGCCGCTTGCGGGGAACTGGTTCTCGCTTGTTCCCAATTATGGGGCGCCTTCAGGCTTTAACGGCATGCTTACCAGGGGCCGTTCAACGGATTCTTATCCTGTGGATGCCCTGGATGAGGAAGAACTTAACCTGGACAGGATCAAGATTCTGCTTGAACGCTGGGGGCTGCTCTGCCGTCCTCTTCTTGAACGTGAAGACCCCTGCCTTTCATGGAAAAGGCTCCTCCCCCAAATACGCCGTATGGAACTTGCAGGCGAACTTATCGCGGGACGTTTCTTTGGAGGGATCAATTCACTTCAATTTGCCCCTCCCCATATACTCCGCAGTCTTGAAGAGGCCGAAGCCGCGGAGGGCGTTTACTGGATGAATGCCGCCGATCCCGCAAGCCTTGCGGGGCTGGATGTTGACGGCCTTGACCCCCGGCTTCCCTCGCGTCTTGCGTCAAACCGGCTCTGCCTGCGTGGAACGGAAATCCTCTCTGTTTCCGCGCGGGGAGGCCGCAGCCTTAACGTGTTTATCCCGCCGGACGATCCCTGCATTACAACAGCTCTGGCCTTTGTAAAGATACCGGGAATAATGACCGCAAAGCCGTGGAGAAAAGTTGTTATCGAAACCATTAACGGAACCTCCGCGGTAATGAGCGAATACAGGGAAGCGCTCGGAACCCTGGGCTTTGTTTCGGACAGGGGGAGCCTGGTATTGTGGCAGTAGAGAAAGAATTTTTAACCGCACGCCAAACAAATTGCATACCGTCTTCTTACGGTGTTGCCGCTAAAGTTACGATTTTTGGGCAAAGCCCCACAAACTCCTAGAGCCTGTTGCGCTTGCTGTGTACAGGGCTTTCTTGTGTGGGGATTTTTAATCTTTTTCATGAAAGGGCCGTTTTCAGCCCTCGGTACGGGGCTCTTTAGCTCGTTTTCAGTCTATATAACCGCTTGAAGTTGTATGCCAGGGATACCAATTCCCATTCACCATTCACCTTCTCCGGCCCCTCAGCAGAAATTGACGGAATCCTCGAACCGCAGGTTCGACGCCGTTTTGATTGTTTGCGCGGGGTACATACCCAAGAACCCGCTCACTGGTTCGCGGGGGAGCTTCAGGGCGAGGTATGTTGATTATCCCGAATACCGGTTCCACTGTCTCTTTCCTCTTCTTGTATATGGCTTTCCCCTTGTCCCTCTTCAGTTTGTCCGCC
>JAISQR010000042.1 GCA_031274035.1 Treponema sp.
GCGACAATGGAGGCCAGTTCCGGGGTTTTGGCCAGATCGTCCTTGAGGCCTTCGGCACGGCCTTTGTTCACATAATCCCTGCTCTGGAAGGAATAGGTGAATTTGGTGTGGACATCGTAGGTCCCGGCCATGAGGGCGTAGGCGTCTTCGGTCATCACCAGTTCCTCGTCGGTGGGGATGATGTAGATGGGGATCTTCGATTCCGGGGTCGAGATGATGGTTTCGGCGTTCCGGGTACGGGCAAGCCGATTTTTTTGGGGATCAAAAACGATGCCCAGGTGCTCAAGGCCGGGGAGGATCTTTTCCCGCATAAAAAAGGCAAATTCCCCTACCCCGGCGGTTAGGACCAGGGCGTCCACCCGGCCCAGGGCGGCGTAATAGGCGCCGATGTACTTTTTGACCCGGTAGGCTTCCATGTCCTGGGCGAGGCGGGCCCGCTTATCCCCCTTGAGGGCCGCGGCCTGAATGTCCCGGCGGTCGGCGAATTGGCCGGTGAGCCCCAACAGGCCGGATTTTTTATTCAGGGCGGCTTCCATTTCCGCGGCGCTCATGCCGGTTTTTCGCATCACATAGAAGGGCATGGCGGGGTCGGCGTCTCCCGACCGGGTTCCCATGATGAGCCCTTCCAGGGGGGTGATTCCCATGGATGTGTCGAAGGAACAGCCGTCCCTGACCGCGTTAATCGAAGATCCGTTCCCCAAATGGGCGATGATCAGGTTCGTTTTAAAGGGATCCTGCCCCAGGAGCACCGCCGCGCGTTTGGCGGTGTAGAGGAAGGAGGTGCCGTGAAAACCGTAACGGCGGACCGCGTATTTTTCGTACCATTCGTAGGGTACCGCGTAGAGGAAGGATTCCGGGGGCATGGTCTGATGCCAGGCGGTGTCCATCACGGCGCAGTGGGGAATATGGGGGAGCACCTTTTTGGCCGCCTCGATCCCCATGATGTTGGCGGGGTTGTGGAGGGGGCCCAGGTCCTTTACCTCGTTAAAGGCCGCCATGGCCGCGTCGTCCACGATCACCGACTTGATAAATTTATCCCCCCCGTGGAGCACCCGGTGGCCCACGGCCTTGATCACCGCCATGTCGCTGATGACCCCCTGCTCCTTATCGGTTAAGGTTTTGATGATAAGATCCACCGCCTCGGTATGGGTGGGGCAATCATGCTCAAGGTAATACTCTTCCCGGCCCTTCACCTTATGGGAAATAAAGGACCCCCCCAGGGTAACCTTTTCTACAATGCCGACCGCCAGTATATCCTTTTTTTCCCAGTCATAGACCTGATACTTTGCGGAAGATGATCCGCAGTTCAACGTTAAAATAACCATTCCATACCCTCGCTTAAATTAATATGCAAAACTACCTTTAGTTTACTGCCTTTATCATACCATATCAATCAAATCCGCTAAAGCAAATCCGTCCGGCCTGAGGTTTTTATCTGTTCCACAATGTCCCTGACCCGCTGGGTTTGACCCCGTTTGGCGATGAGTACCGCCGGGGGGGAACCGTCCTTACCGGAACGGACCACCACGATGAGATCCCGGACGCCGCAGAGGGCAAGGGGGATGTCGGAATCGGCGAAGCAGTTTTCCGCATCCGACCGGTAGACGGGGCCGGACGGTTTGGGGGCCGCCGGGGCGGCGTCCGCGGGCCCGGTGTCCGGCGAAGCAGTGTCCGCCGTTTGGGCGTCCGCCCTTCCGGCGGATGCCAGCACGGAGTATTCGTCCCAGCTCCCCACGTCGTACCACTCAAAGCCGGCGGCGACCATCACGGTGCGGCGGCACTTTTCGGCGATGGCGTAGTCAAAGGAGATGGGTTTTACCGCGGCGTAAGCCTCCGCCAGCCCGGGCCAGCCGGCGAGGATGCGGAGGCCCCCTTGGGTGCGGCAGGCATCTTCGCCGGGGGGCCGGAGGCCCTCAAAGGGGGCGAAAACGGCGGGGGCGGAGCGGCGGAACTCCCCGAGGATAAACCGGGAGGAGAAGGCGAACATGCCGGAATTCCAGTAAAACCGTTTTTCCGCCAGGAACCGTTCCGCGGTCTCTCGGTCCGGCTTTTCCCGGAAGGCGGCGACTCTAAACACCGGTGGTCCCGGCGGCCCGGCGGGGGATGGCGGGGCGGCCGAAGGCTCCGCGGGGCCGGCGGCTTCCAGGTAGCCGTAGCCGGTTTCCGGCGACCGGGGGGGAATCCCAAAAACAACAAGGTTGTCCTCCCGGGCAAAGGCGGCGGCGGCGGCGGCATCAACCCGGAACAGATCCGGGGGTTTGATGATGTGATCGCTGGTCAACACCAGGACGGTCCGGCCGCCTCCCAGGGCCAGTTCCGCGTAAAGCGCCCCGCAGGCGATGGCGGGGGCGGTGTTCCGGGCTGCAGGCTCGGGGATCAGGAGGACGCGGCTTAAGTCCCCGGGTTTGAGTTTCGCGCAGGCTTCGGCGACACGCCGGACATGGCCCTGCCCGGCGATGATGATAACCCGGCCATCCCCTTCCCGGTCAAAAAGCGCCAGGGCCCGTTCCAGGGCGGCGTCAAAAAAACTGTAACCGGCCTCCGCGCCGGGGATGGGGAGGAACTGCTTTGGGGTCCCGGTGTTGCTTGCCGGCCAAAGCCGGGTACCCGACCCGCCGGCCATGATTATACAGTCGTTAAACACCATAGGTTGAGTATATAAGGGCCGGGGGGGATTTACAAGGCGCCGAGGCGGGACAACAGCAATGTACCATTTCAATATGCCAGGCAAAAAAGCCGCTGCTGTATCGGGGGTCCAATGAAAATTTCTTGACGAATTCACCAAAATGATGAATAATGGTGATATGAATCGAGCCATGACGGCGACTCAGGCCGAATACAGGATGCAGCTAGTGTATGAAAAAGACCTTATAAAAAAGCTGCATTTTTTACCTAAAGAAAAGACGATAGATGTTTATTATAAAACATATACAAACGGTTATACGCTTGAAATTGATTTTAAGAACGGCATCATCAATTATGGCAAAGAAATAAAAAGCGATAGCAAAACAACGCAAAACTTCTCTCAACCTGAGAACTTTGTTATATTGGAATGCGTCAATCGTTTAATCGAAAAAGGATATAAACCTCAAAATATTATTTTGGAGAAAACATGGAATGCCGGACATGGCACATCAGGGCGTTTGGACATTTGCGTTACCCGTGATGATGGTTCGGAATATTTACTAATCGAATGTAAAACCTATGGCAAGGAATTTGACAAAGAATTTGATCGAATAAAAAAAGACGGCGGGCAAATTTTTACTTATTTTAAATTCAGCAATAAAGCTGATGTGATAATGCTTTACGCCTCTGAATTGAGAGGCAAAGAAATCGTTTACCGCAACGAAATCGTAAAAATAGAAGATGATTACCGGGCAGGAGATGTTAAGGATTTTTATGAAAGATGGAATAAACTAACAAAGGATAACGGCGTATTCGATGATGCGGCGCGTCCCTATAATTTTAAGAGCAAGAGCTTAACTCCTGAAAATCTAAAAGAAATAACCCAAGAAGACAGCAGTTTCATATTTAATCAGTTTCTTGAAATATTGCGTCACAATGTGGTTTCTGACAAGCCTAACGCTTTCAACAAAATTTTTACGCTTTTTTTGTGTAAAATTTTTGACGAAAAGAACAGTAGGCCAAATGAAGAATTGGCTTTTCAATGGTTTTACGCGCCTTATCGATATGATGGTATTCAATATGATTCGCCGGACGATCATATTTCGTTTCAAAAACGGTTAACAGACCTTTATAAAAAAGGAATGAAGGAGTTTTTGGAAAAAGAAGTAACGGATATTTCCGATGCTGCATTTGGAAAGAAATACGAATATTTGGGAGAAGATGTACGCAGGCAGCTTTTGGATGAACTTACGGAAATCCGTTTGAAAAAGAACAACGAATTTGCCATTAAAGAAGTTTTTGATAATGATTCCTTTGAAGAAAACGCCAAAGTAGTAAGAGAAGTAGTAGAATTACTGCAGGGCTATAAAATTCGTTATGCCGCCAAGCAGCAATATTTGTCGGACTTTTTCGAGCTGCTTTTAACTACCGGACTAAAACAGGAGTCGGGACAGTATTTTACGCCTGTTCCTGTGGCTCAGTTTATTATCAAAAGTCTGCCTATAGACAAAATTGTTCAGGAGAAATTAAAAAAAGGCATACAAGACGAATATTTGCCGCATATAATTGACTATGCCGCGGGCAGCGGACATTTTATTACTGAAAGTATGCATATACTGCAGCAATTATTAGACGGCTGCGACAGCAGCAAGCTGTTTGGAGGCGCCAGGAAATTTGTTGATAAGGCGAAGGGCTACCCTTATGAGTGGGCTATTGATTATGTTTACGGTATTGAAAAAGACTACCGCCTGGTAAAGGTAGGTAAAGTAGGCTGCTATCTCCACGGCGATGGTTTGGCAAGAGTAATACACAGCGATGGTTTGGGTAATTTTAAAAATACAAAAGAATATGGCGGCCTTCTTACAAAAACCGATAAGGATTTTCCGCAAGAAAACAAGCAATTCGACATACTTGTTTCCAACCCGCCTTATTCAGTTTCGGCATTTAAGAACAATGCGAGCAAATTTTACGGCAAAGACGATTTTGAACTTTACGGCAGTTTGACGGATAACAGTTCAGAAATTGAATGCCTGTTCGTAGAACGAATGAAGCAGCTATTAAAAGACGGCGGTGCTGCCGGTATTGTTTTGCCGAGTTCTATTTTGGGCAATGACGGCATTTACGCCAAAACCCGCGAAACCATTCTGCAATACTTTGAAATCATCGCTATTACCGAATTAGGAAGCAATACATTTATGGCAACGGGAACAAATACGGTGGTATTGTTCCTTATGCGCAGAAATAATTACGGCAGTATCAATCTGAGGAAATCCGTTGAACTCTTTTTTGACGATTTTCGGGATGTAACGCGTAATGGTATAGAAAAGCCGATTGACAAATATGTACATCACGTTTGGGAAAATATTAGTTTTAATAGTTATGTTTCTTTGCTGAAAAAAGAGCCGGATGACGCGATTGCCAATCATACAATTTACAGGGAATACCGTAAAAACACAAAAGCCAAAAACGAAAGAGATTTTTGGCAGAAACTTATTGAAACCGAGAAAGAAAAGCTGATTTATTTTATTTTGACTTATCCGCAAAAAGTTGTGTTGGTAAAAACGGGAGAAAAAGACGTTGAAAAACGTTTTTTGGGTTACGAGTTTTCCAACCGGCGTGGCAGCGAGGGTATACATCCGATACAGCGGGGCAAAACAATTGATGAATGTACCCGCCTGTTCGACGATAAGCGGTTTGATAATCCCCAAAAAGCAAGCACTTATATTTACAAGGCGTTTAATAAGGAATATCCGAATATTGACAGCTCATTGAAAAACAATGTGTTTTATGCGGATTTGGTTGACATGCTCGCCTTTGACCAGACAAACTTTGATAAAAGTATTTCGCTGACAGTTAAAAAAAAAGTAAAAATTGACAGCAGATGGGAATCGGGCCGATTAGGCGATATTTGCGAATTTATCGGTAAAGGAAAAAGGCCTGCGTCTTTTGCAGCCGAAAACGGAGAAATATCGTTTATCGTTTCGTCCGTTTCTGAGAAAAAGTGTGATATTGCAGATTTTAATATGGAAGCAATAATAATTGGAGATGGCGGCAGCGCAAATGTACATTATATGAATGGGTGTTTTTCCGCATCTGATCATACATATATATTAAAACAAAAAAGCGAAGAAATAAATCTAAAATATGTTTATGATGTACTACAAAGCAATTTATCCATAATAGAGGCAGGGTTTCAAGGCAGCAGCCTAAAAAATGTATCGAAAACATACTTGTTTGATATTTTTATCCCCCTCCCCCCGCGTGAATTTCAGCAAAAAATCGTTTCTGAAATTGAAGTTCTGGATCAGAAAGAGCAGGAAGCAAAAGAAAAAACAGAGAGTTTATCAAATAAAACATATGCTATTTTAGACACAATAAAATACAATACCGTTAAATTAGGAAGTATTGTATCGTTAAAAAATGGGCTGAACTATAACCGTAAAAGTTTGGGGGATGTAATAAATATTATCGGAGTTAGTGATTTTCAAAACAATATTATTCCCAATTTAGATTTAATTGAACAAATTCAAATTGAAGGCAAACTGCCCGAGGACTATATTTTACAGCCAAATGATTTGCTTGTTGTTCGTTCTAATGGTTCCGCTAATTTAGTCGGCAGATTTTTGTTAATAGATAAAATATTACCTAATACTTCATTTTCCGGTTTTACGATAAGACTTAGACCTGATTTTGAAAAAGTTAATTCAAAATACCTCTGTTATTATTTACGAACCAACAAGGTTAGAGAAAAACTGACAAAAAATAGTGCCGGTTCAAATATTAAAAGTTTAAACCAAACATTATTATCGTCTTTGGAAATTCCTCTTCCCCCGCTTGCCGAGCAGCAAAAAATCGCTGCCAAAATAGAGATCCTTGAAACTGAAACGCAGAATTTACAAAAGCAGCGGGAAAAAATGAAAATTCAGAAAGAGCAGATTCTTAAAAAATATTTGTGATAAAGAATATAAACCATTGACCTCACGGACAGCACGGACCATTGTTTTGATGACCTATCCTGAATCTACAAGAACCCCCGTAATTTACAGGTTTAGGGTAGAAAAAGCTGCGATTTTAGATGAAAAGTCCGTGAGGTCTGTGAGGTCTACTTTTCCTTAAAACTAATGGAAAAGCGGTTAAATTTTTGTAAGTAAACGCTACGGGGTATAGGCCCCCGCCAAACAAAAGCCCCGCCCCGGGTATGCCGGGGCGGGGTTTGGATGCCGCAAGGGACCGCTTAGTTAACTTCTTCGTATCTAAGTCTATAGCTGCCGCCGCTGTAGTTGTCGTAGCTGATGTAGCTGATCATAACGATGATTTCCCCGTTTTTGTCCACATCAAAAAGAGACAACCACGAATCAAAGACCCCGCTGCCGTCCGCCCAGGCTGCCAATATTTCCCAGGGACCGGAGGGTTTGATAACCTGGTATTTTTTGCCGACTTCCGCGGTAAAACGGTAAAAACGGACGGCGCCGGGGTTAAGCCAGCCCACCGCTACTTCCCCCGGCTTAAGGGGTACGGCCTTGACGCCCAGGATGCCGTCATCGTCCACCAGCCAGTCACCGGCGCCGAAACGGTCCCCCGGCAAGGGGCCCGGACCAAAACCGGAGGCCCATTTGACAACCTGTTTCCCCAGCAAGGAGAGGTTAAAACTAACCAGGGCCACCGGATCGGTACCGGCGTCCAAGGCGCCTACAAAAATGCTCTTGAAGGTTGAAGAAGAATAAAAAATATCCACGGGGTTATCCAAAGCGCCCCGGGCGGTACCGCTCATGGTGAAAGTGCCGCTTACAGTCGCTAACACATACACGCCGTTCCAGGTATTGCCGCTTATTTCCCCGCCGTTCATGGTGAAAGTGCCGGTTACATACACGCCGCGGCCAGTATTGCCGCTTATTTCCCCCTGTGCATGGTGAAGGTTCCGCCGTTTACATACACGCCGCCGCTGTAGGAGCCAGTATTGCCGCTTATCGCCCCGCCGCTCACGGTGAAGGTTCCGCCGTTTACATACACGCCGCCGACGTTGTTGTAGGTAATGGTGGCATTGCCGGTAATTTTTGATCCCGACCACATTTCAAGATTACCACCGTACACATAAACGAGGGAGGCGTTGTTATCCGTCCTTCCCTTGAGGATGATGTTCTCATCCAGCACCAGGGTTACGCCAGTTTCTACAGTAAAGAGGCTGCCCTGGGAATCAAGATCGATGGTTCGTTCGATTCCATAACCCTTAAGGATAAAGGTTATATTAGACTGGCCGTTAAAAAAAGAACTATCCAAAGTCAGGGGGTCGGAAGATTCGTCGGCCACCAAAACGATAGTGTACGTGGTGGAGACAACCGCGTTGGACTGCAACCAGGTCAGGGTATCGGCCAGGGTTGTGCCACCAACGCCGGATTCCGGAGTGGGGCTATTACTGATAAAGAGGCCCAGATTGGTGGTGTCCCCGCTGGGGTTATAGTTCCCCACAGCCGGGGTAAAGGCGGCAACGGCAGCGTTAAGGTCCCCTGCCGCGGCGATTATATCCGCCGGAGTCCTGCCTGCCCCCTGTTTGCCAACGATGGCCTGGACTTTTGCGACGGCGGCGTTAAGGGTGTCCATGGCAAACTGGGCCCGCAGCAAAAAATCCGGTCAAATTCATAAAAAAATGAGATTTATCCGTGAAGTCTGTATACAGCCGAACCAAAGGTTCGTATGCGAAATCCCAGTACGAAATGCCAGGTTGACATTATCTATAAAAAGGGATACACTCATAGTGTGTTAAAATAACACATTTTATAGGCGTAATAGTGAGTTTATTTCTCTACTCAACAAACCCTAAATTTTTTCACATGGTAGCAGAAAAATACTTGAATAGGAAGCATTGTGTTTGGTGTTCAGATAAATATGACCCAGGTGGAGCTCCAAGTTCAAGTCCTTGTGAATTGTTTATTTCACTCCTAAAAGATTGTGAAGGAGAGGATAAGTATAGTAGTTCAATAGAAAGGTATAAAAAAACGTTTAGACGATTAGCGGCTAAATGGGCATCAGATGGTACAATTACTGCTGATGAAAAAGATGAAATTATCGCTTTAATAAATTCCACAAGCTGGAATATTTGGAAACCGCAGTTATATATTATTTGCCAATCCCTTCTTGCCGGCACCACAAGATTAATTACTGTTCCTGTACATGGCTGTGCTGCAGTATGTACAGAATGGCAGATCAAGGATCTTGATTCTTCCGAATTTGAAATAATAGAGAGAGTAAGATAATGTTAGAGGCATTAAGATCCTATGATAAATTAACGGCGGATGGTTTGATAGCTCATACATTATTTTCTCTTGAAAAAGGGCCAACAACCGGAGATGTGGCAGCTTTTAACAACCAGGACATTGTATGTTCAAAAATCCTTGAAGAAGTAAGCACCCGATTAAATCTTAAACCAGACTCTGAAACCAATATACAAAAAATAATCGATTCTCTTGATTCAGAGCTTGAAAGAAGCATGGAACTTGATAAAGAAAAAGAACAAACTATTTTAACAAAGTTATCAAACGATGCCCGTTTACCGACTGATTTATATAAAATCAAAACAGATCCCAGCATTTCTGATTTGTATCATGTTAATATTGCCAAAGAATACCCTCTTATTGAAAATACTATAAAAAACCCGGATTTTGTATATCATTTTAATGCTTCGGAGTTAGAAAACGCTCAAAAAGATATATCTATATTTGCAAAATATTATGAAAAAGCGTATTCTTTTGATAGTTTTTATCTACTCGTTATTGGAAAAAGAGACGGATTAGATTTTCTTGTTAATCAAGCATGGCATATTTATAATCACTGCTGTCCGGTTTAAATAAGAAAAAAACAAAATAGCTTGTATCTTAACCCTTCAAATGGTATAAAGAAATGAACATAAATCATTATACCAAAAGGAGATACAAGCTATGACCA
>JAISQR010000082.1 GCA_031274035.1 Treponema sp.
AGCGGCCGACAAAATTAAAAACCGCCTTATAACCCGAATCCAGGTAATAGGCCCCGATCAGGGCTTCCAGGGCGTCGGCCAGGATGGTTTTCTTGGTCCTTCCCCCGGAAAGCTCTTCCCCCCGGCCCAGAACCAGGAGGGTATCAATTTGCAGTTCCCGGGAAATTCCCGAAAGAATATCCTCGGAGACCACCACGGATTTGATCTTCGCCAGCTCTCCCTCGGCCCGATCCTCCAGCTCTTCATAGAGAAGAGACGCCGTCACCGCCCCCAGAATAGCGTCGCCCAGAAATTCCAGCCGCTCATTGTCGCGTTTCTGCCCCGATTCATTGGTAACGGACCGATGGATGAAAGAAAGGTTCAAAAGCTCAGCGCTTTTGAACCTGATCTGGGCGGCCTTTTGAAACGCCGCGAGGGCTTTTTTTCTTTCCGCGGCCAAGCCGGAGGAAATCCCGCCGCGGCCGGGCCGGGCATTACTTTTGCTGCGACTTGATATATTCGTATGCGTCCCGGATCGTTTCAAATTCGTTGGCCTTTTCATCGGGAATTTTAACGGCCAGCTCCTCTTCTATGGCATAGACCAGCTCATAGGTGTCCAGGCTGTCGGCGCCGAGGTCCTGACGGAAAGAAGCGTCCAGGGTTATCTTCCCCTCATCAATCTCCAATTTATCGGCTATCAGTTTTTTCATTTTTTCAAATAATTCGTCCATTACGTATAACTCCTCTTAAACCTTTGATTCAGGAACAATTACCTGTTTGCCCCGGTAAAAACCGCACTTAGGACATATCCGGTGCAGTAAAACCCGGTTACCGCAGCTGCTGCATTCTACCAGCGCCGGAGCGGTCAATTTCATATTAATCGATTGACGCCGGCGGGTTCTCGCTTTTGACGTTTTTGCTCGTGGTACAGCCATCTACAACCTCGCTTCAAATTCAAAACATAGTTGGACGATAAAGATCTTAATCAAAATCCTAATTTTTGTCAATATCCCGCATTGAGCTTGTCGGACTTCCATACACTATCCCGCATATTTGATCCTCAGGGCTTCCGCCACAGGCGGGGGAACCATGGCGGAAACATCCCCGTGAAAGGAGGCCAATTCCTTGATGGCCGACGAGCGGAGGACGAAATAGTCCGGATCGGTGGTCATAAATATGGTTTCGATATTCCCCGCCAGGGCCTTGTTCATCATGGAAAGCTCGAATTCATAGGAAAAATCCACCGTTCCCCGGATTCCCCGGATCAGGAGCCGGATATCCCTTTTGTTCAAGAAATCCACAACCAGGGAATCGCAGAGGGCCACGGAAACGTTTTTCCAGGGCTGAATCAGGCCGGTAACCAGGCGGATCCGCTCCTCCGAGGAAAAAAGATACTTTTTTTGACGGTTTTCCGCCACCACCACCAAAAGCTCGTCAAAAATGGCGGCGGCCCGCTCAATAATGTTGAGGTGCCCGAAGGTGGGAGGATCAAAGGAACCGGGGAAAGCGGCCTTCAGCATATCTTAGAATGCCAGGTTATGAAAATCCGGTCAAGGTCCGCGGGATAAGCGGAAAAGAGCGGAAAAAACCGTTTTCTATTGAAAAAAACGGCATATTCTTAGAAGACTATTTGACGCGGGTCTATTCTTTAGATATAATGGTGGCATTATGAAGGGATCTTTTATAGTATTAATAGGACTTGTGACGCTTTTCGCCTGCACCACCGGACCGGTTTCGGAACCGCAGGCGTCGGCTTCTCAATCAGCGGCTCCGGCTTCGCCGGAGGAAACTTTTGATCCCGGCCATGTCAGCCAGGAGTTGTATGAGACCACTAAGGCGGACGTCCAAAAGCTGATTGACGATTTAAACGATATCATCAGGGACAAGGATTATACCGCCTGGGCCGCCTATCTGGACGGCGGTTATTTCGCGGACATCAGTTCCGCCGAAAATCTCAGGCGGCTTTCCGATTCCCCCGCCCTGAAATCGCAGAAGATTGTGCTGCGATCCCCCCAGGATTATTTTAACCATGTGGTGGTCCCTTCCCGGTCCAGCAGCCGTGTTTCCGACCGGGTGGACGATGTCGAATTTATCGACCAAAACCGGGTCAAAGCCTATACGGTTACCGAAAAGGGCGACCGGGTGCGGCTTTATGATCTTGAAAAGACCGCGGAAGGGTGGAAAATTTTAAATTAGTCCGATATATTATAGTGAAAAGGTAAAAATCGGAGTATTTTTGGAGGAATCATGATTGACCTGAAACGCGGTATCGGGACGCTGGCGGTTTTTTTCGCCGCCGCGGCCCTGGTGATGGGGCAGAATGACAACCGGGAAATGTCGGTGGAAGAGTCCTATCTGCAGGAATCGGTGGAGATGATGATCATCCGGGAGCAGAGCCGGGAGGCGAGCCGGGATCAGAAGATGATAGCCCTGGAATATATCGGGGACGCCATAAACCGGGGGAATAAAAGCGAGGACGTGCGGAGCGCCCTGGAATTTCTTGCCATGGAGGGCGTCACGAGTAAGGCCCGGGAAAACGGCAGGCTGGTCAATAACTACCCCGACGTCCGGACCAGGGCGGCGACCTATCTGGGGGATTTAGGCACCCCGGAAGCGAAGAATACCCTGATAAAGATGGTTTTAGCCGATACCGAACCTATGGTTATAACCGAGGCGGTTAAATCCCTGGCGAAAATCGGTACCAACGACAACGAGGAAACGGTAAGCGCCATCGCCTGGGTGGTAACCCGCTTTGACGTCCTGAACCCCGACAACCTTCTGGCCCTGTCCGCCCTGGACGCCTATGACAAGATCGCCCAGAAGAACGGCGGCATCAAGGATCCGTCGGCCATCAGGACCATTATCAGGATCGCCGACGGCCCCTATATCCGGCCGGTTCAGGAACGGGCGAGACAGGTTCTGGCGGATTTACGCAGATACAGCGCCCAAAATTCGGGGAGATAGCGGTTCATAGGGATGCGCGTCATCCTCCGGGGCATTGTGCGGGCGTCGCTGGCGGTCCTGGTTTTATGCGCCTGTGATACGGTCAAACCGCAAAACAGCCCCTTGACGGCCGGCCCTTTGGCGGCTTCGGAAACCTCCTCCTTTCCGGCCTCCGCTGTTTCCCCCGGCGCCGGCGGTTCGTCCATATTTGTGGCGGATAATACCGACGGCGCCGACAATGGAATAGCCCGGCTGCTCGGCGGTCTGGATTTTTATAAACAGGGAAACAATCCCGGGCTTATCGGAAACGAAGATACGATCATCATAAAGATCAACTCCCAGTGGGCCGAACGGGGAGGAACCAATACCGACTTATTGAAGAGTCTTATCCAGCACATCGTGAATCATCCCGCCGGATTCAGGGGAGAAATAATCGTCGCCGACAACGGCCAGGGCATGTTCGGTTCCCGCCAATCCGGGGGCAGCCTTGACTGGGACGATACCAACAGCAGGGACCGGACCCAATCGGCCCAGGATGTGGCGGATTATTTTGACCGCCGGGGCTACCATGTATCGGGGGTTCTCTGGGACAGATTTACCAAAATCAAGGTGCGGGAATTTGACGCGGGGGACATGGGCGACGGCTTTGTGGTGGAAGAGGGAACCCAACCCACGGGCATTATCATCAGCTACGCTAAATTTACCACCAAATACGGAACCCGGGTCAGCTTTAAAAAGGGCCTTTGGATCAACGCCGCCCGCCGTTATGACCCGGACAAGCTTAAGGTCATAAACATGCCGGTATTAAAATCCCACGGCCTCTATCAGGTTACGGGGGCGGTAAAGTCCTATATGGGAACCCCCTCCAATTCCCTCACCGGAATGTCCGCCCATAACAGCGTGGGCCGGGGCGGCATGGGAACCCAGATGGTGATGACCCGGTTCCCGGTCATCACCATTCTGGACATGATCTACATAAGCCCCGACGGCGGACCCAACGCCCCCTACGCCCGGGCGGTACAGAAGAACATGATCGCCGCCTCCGCCGATCCCGTGGCCCTGGATTATTGGGCGAGTAAATATGTCCTTATCCCCGCCGCCCAGGCGGCGGGAAACCGCCGCGCCGCCGCCATGAACCCCGACGGCAGAGAACCGGGAACCTTCGGATACTGGCTCAGGCTTACTGCGGAAGAACTGCGAAAGGGCGGCTATCCGGTTACCATGGACGAGGGGAAAATTACGGTATACCGGCGGTAGGGGCGAAACCCCGCAATCTGGCGGAAGCCGGGGCCTACATCAAATTCGTATAATTCCTTGTGAGGTAAAGAATTTCTGTTATAGGTATAACTTTTGCTTAGATTTTAGGCGCAAGTATACGGCTTTACCCCTACAGTACCGTCCTACTCTCGTAGTATTCTTTCCATATTCCCCCGAGCCGTTCGGCCTTGAGTTTGACCGGGGCGGGAACCAGGGCTTCGGGGACCGGCCCCTTGGCCAGGAGTATGGCGTAGTTCCAGGAATATTTGATATTGTCCTCGCTGGTCCCCGCGGCCAGCAGTTCTCCCTGGATAAATTCCGCGCCGTACCCGTCGGCGATCTCTTCCAGAACCTCGCCGTAGAGTTTTTTCCCCGCCTCCCTTTTCAGGGCCGCCGGGTCCGCCCCTTCCAGTTCCGCGTAGTCCCCCGCTACGGGGCTTTCGCCGGCGGGCGCCTCAGTTTGAACGGCCTCCTTGGCCGCGGCTTCCGCGGCGGCAAAGAGCCCCATGAGTACATGCTTGCAGATATTCCGGGCCGGGCAGGAACAGCGGCTTTCCGCGATGTTTCGGTTAAGGAGCACCCGAGTATCCCCAAAGGCCGCCGAGAGGGCGCCCCCCCCTCATTTTTAAGTTCTATGGTTTCGGCCAGGGCCTCGTAGTCTTTTTGATCGCGACCGAAGATCCCCCTGTTGGTCAGGGTGAGGAGAAATTCTTCCCCCGCGAAGGGAAGCAGTTCCCGGGCCAGGCTGAGGGCGTCTTCGGCAGCGGTAATGGTTTTCATCTCAGGTCCCGGCTGTATCGAAACCGCTTACGCGGTTATAAGGGGGTCCGAAAAAGCAAGCCCTATGCAAATATAGTATCCCGCTCTACTACCGTCAAGGCGGGAATAGTGAACGGGGGAAGGGGCGGGGCTCAAAAAGACATCTGATGTTATTCCCCGAAAATAGTTAGCTGAACCGTGCGTTTTCGGGCGCGTACCTGGTCCCAATCAATAAAATAGGTATAGCCGAACTCGCCCAGATCCAGTTTGCCGTTTTCAACGACAATGGTTTCCGAACGGCCGAATAAACAGGAACGCAGATGGGCATCGGTGTTTAAGCTGGTCCAGGGGCCGGGTTCTCCGACGCTGTCTCCGAATTCAACATGTTTAGGTCCCGGATGGAGATATTGATTTTCAACACGGCAGGTAGGTATATATTTTTCCATCAGGTTGCATATATCCTGCTGCAGATATTCAAGGCCAAAATAGGTCTTGTCATGGGAACATTCCTGAATCATCACAGAACAGGTTGTGTGGCGGGAATAAATAACACAAAGCCCTGTTTGTATGCCGGAAGAGCTTACGAACTCTTTTACCTGATCGGTGACATTATGAAAAGTGGGATGAAGTCCCTTAGACTGCACTTCAAATTTTTCCCGGATCAATTTCATGGTATTCTCCTGTTTAGACTAAAGTTAATCACGAAAAGCAAGGGATAAATCTTCTTTGCTTTCCGGTAATTACGGTTGTTAGCCGTTCCCCCGCGGCTCCACTGCGTCCTTTTCCAAACAAAAATAAGATTACGCGCAAATAACTTTTACTCCCGCCGCTTGATATTCCCGCAGGATCTCATCGGGAAGCTTTGAGTCGGTGATGATGGTGGAGACATCCTGGACCGCGCAATAGGAAATAAGCGAATGTTTACGGAATTTTTCGGAATGGGCAAGAATGAAAGCCTGGTCGGAACGTTCTATTAATAACTCATCCAGCCGGACCGTTTCAGCATCCATGGCCATAATGCCATCATTCAGGTTGACAGCGTCGGCGCCGATAAAGCAGGCGTTAAAGCGCAGGGTACGCAGCATTTTTTCACAGAGAAATCCGCAAAAATCACGCCGTTCATGCCGGTAATATCCGCCGACCACCATTACACTGCAGACCGATTCAAGGATATCCAGATTTACCAGAGAGTTGGTAAAGACGGAGATATCAGCAAGCTGTCCGTCCCGAATCCGTTCCGCCAGGGCGACGGCAAAATGTTTCACCGTTGTTCCTGATTCCAGAAATATGGTTTGTTTATTTTTTACCAGGGCACTGGCACTCCGCGCGATGGCTTCTTTCTCGGTATTGTATTCCGCATCAATGGTCTCAAAGGCATAGGTCGTCTTGATATCGGGAACAAAACGTATTCCCCCATGGGTCCGCATGGCCCGCTGTTCTTTTTCAAGCTGGGCGCACATTCTCCGCGCTGTAGGCAGGGAAACGCCGTAAAATTCCGCTATCTCGGAAACGGAAAGTTTTCCCCGTTGTTTAAGATATTCAATTAATTGATCTTTACGATCTTCAGTTTTTTTCATCCGCTTTAATCCTCAAAGGATAGGGTATTATAAAACAAAGAGTGAATTATTGCAAGTATAAAATGATCGATATGTTGGAATTTATCAAAATTTTGCTCATATATATAAATAATTGATCGTTTTGATCTTTTTTATAGAATTCGCTTGACTGTTTTTATGATATAGTATATAATATGACAATATTTACGAGCGAAATATGATCGTTTTTTGAAAACCGATCATATTTAGGAGGCAATATGAAGGGAGGTTTACTATAATGGCCTGCTATAGTGAGAGTTTTACCGTTCAAAGCGATCGCCGGCCGGCCTTCGATGACGTAACTGATCAGGCGAAAAGGGCGCTGGAAAATTCCAAAATCACAAACGGTTTAATGGCCGTCTTTTCCCAGCATACCACCTGTGCGGTACTTATCCAGGAGCAGTCCGATGATACTACCTATTGGGGAACTCAATTCATCCTCCAGGATATGGTTAACGGACTGGAAAGACTCTTTCCCACCTGTAACCATGAGGGGCAATATCTACATCCCGGTCCGAAACATATCGAGATAGCGGGCCGTGAACGGAACGAGGAAGCAAACTGGAGTTTGAACACCGACGCCCATCTTCGTTCCGTTATGCTGGGACGTTCGGTACTAGTGCCTGTAAATGACGGCAAGCCGGAATTGGGAGAGTTTGGAAGGATATATTTCGCCGATTTCGATCAAGTGAGAGCAAGAAAAAGAATCGTACGGGTCTGCATCATAAGCTGAGCGTGTATTAAATAACCTTTGACAGGAGCTTCGGGGATGAAACAAAAAATCAGAATTCCCTTTTTTGAAATTGGTACAAAAAATTATATCTATGGAGACGCGGTCTTTGACCTGGCAAAGGCTGCCGAAGCAGCTTCAAAAAAATACGATATTGATGTTCTGTTTATAGCACCCTATACCGAGATACGCCGCATAGCGGAACATACCGGACATCTTATTGTGCTGGCCCCTTATATGGATACCTTAAGACCCGGCAGGGGTATGGCGGATGTACTTCCTGAGGCAGTTAAAGCGGCCGGCGCCAAGGGTGTTGTGATGAACCATTGTGAACGGCCTATGACCCTCTCCGCCATTAAGAAAACCATCGACCGGGCAAATGAACTGGATCTGTTATCCTTTGCCTGTGCCGACACTATCGCCGAAGCTCAGGCAATCGCTCAGTTACACCCGAATATCATAAACCCGGAACCCACGGAACTTATCGGTTCAGGTAATGTCAGCGATATGGGGTATGTAAAAAAGACCATAGAGGTAATTAAAGCTATATATCCGGATATCATGGTAGAACAGGCTGCGGGTGTCTCTTCAGGCAAGCAGGTGTATGACTTTATCTTTGCCGGCGCGGAGGCTACAGGTGCGGCGTCAGGTATTTTTAACGCGCCGGACCCATACGCTATGGTGGATGAAATGATAGGCAGTGTCAGGAGGGCCTGTGATGATCTGCAAAAGGCGCGGAAGAGCGCATAGGGGGAAAAATGAAGCTGTTTCGTGAAACTATCAAAGTACATTCCGAGGGCAGGCGCCCGGGTTTTTTTATGCTTACCAAACCGGTACAGGAAATAATCGATCGTTCCTGTGTACAGGAAGGGGTTTGCGTGGTTTATTCCCATCACACTACCTGTTCGGTGATGACCCAGGAATGTTCATTTGATGAATCCTATTCCGGGCTTGAGTTTCTTCAGCAGGATTTAACGGATATTTTTGAAAAAATCATCCCTACCTGCCGCAAGGAAGGTCAATATATGCATCCTGGCCCTAAGGCTTCCGAATTTGGACTTCAACATAATGAAAGTAAACCCGAATCTCTTAATACAGATGCCCATCTCCGTTCGGTATTTCTCGGCAGGAGCGAATCCATCGTTATTATTAACGGTAAGCTTGATCTTGGTGAATTCGGACATATTTATTTTGTTGATTTTGATCAAACACGCCCGCGGGACCGGCAGGTACAGGTACAGATAATCGGGCTTGGCATTCCCTGTGAATTTTTTGCCGGGGATTGGGAGACACCCCGGTTCAGGCAATTCATTGAAGATTTCGGCAAAACGGCGGCAACCATTCGTTTTCTTAGGAGTATGCGGGTTGCGGTCATAGGTAAGATGTCCGGGATGAATGATATTTTAGCTGATGAGATGTCGGTATTTAAGAAATTAGGCCCCGAATATGTTCATGATACTCTGGGACCGATCTACCGGAACATGGAGCAGGTTACCGAAGCGGAAATCGATGAACGTATCCGGCTTGATAAAGAGATATTTGATGTTGATCCTAAACTAAGCTATGACAGCCATGCTTATGCGGCGCGGTTTTACCTTGGAATAAAAAAATATTTAATCAACGGCCGGTTTAGCGCCTTTACAATTCACTTTGATAACGTCTCTTTTGACGGCCGGTTCAAACAGCTTCCCCTGATGGCGGCATCCCATCTGCTGGCCGAAGGTTACGGCTATGCCGCGGAAGGGGACTCTCTCTGCGCTTCCATGGTGGCGGCGGCACATTGTCTGGGCGGCGGAGGCGCGAATTTTACCGAGATGTATACCATGGATTTTGACCGTAGGGCAATTATTTTCTGTCATGCAGGAGAGGGGAATTGGGCTACCTGCCGGGACGGGATAAAACCAAAACTGATAGATCGGTTTTTGGGAGAAGGAGGGCTTGAGAACCCGCCGACTCCGGTTTTTATCCCCAAGACCGGACCTGCTACCCTCACATCTCTGGCTCCGATCCGGGGAGATACCTTCCGGCTGGTATTGGCCAAAGGGCAGATGCTGCCCAAGGACGATCTTACCCGTTGTGAGATGCCCTATTTCTTTTGGAGCCCCGGCTGTGGGGTAGAGCGCTGTGTTGAAGGCTGGATAAAAAACGGCGGAACCCATCATGAGGTTATAAGCCTCGGCGATATTGCCGAACGCTGGAAAATGCTGGCCCATTATCTTGGCGTTGAATATGTGGAACTCTGACAAGGTCCCCTTCCCTTATGCGCCTACCATGACTTTACATACGAATAAATATACGTTATAATGACCTCTATAATTGAGCCGGTTTCAAAATTACAATTTTGGAACTGTCTCAATTATATAAGGATAAAGGCGTGCCGGAAGATTATGTACCCACAGAAGCCCTCGCAAAAAAACTCAATGTTGACGCTTTCAAATTATTCATTAATTTAAAGAATATTAATTGGATTATCAGGGAGAATGATAAATGGTTATTGACCGATGAAGGGCAGAAGAACGGAGGCCGTATAAAGAAAAACGAAAA
>JAISQR010000085.1 GCA_031274035.1 Treponema sp.
TTTTTCATCGCTTCCGCCTTCTCCGCCGTGCCCTCTGTATCTTCCCCTTCCGCTTGCTCTGCCGTGTCCACAGGTTCCCCGCCATACCGGCTTTCCACGCTTTTCGCCCCGGCTTTTTCTCTATCCAGCGGCGCCGCTGCCGTTTTCTTTTCCCCTTCCGCCTGTATTACCCGCTATTGCTCTTCAAACACCCGTTTCAGCGTGTCGTATTCCCGCTGCCCCCCAAGCCCCTTGAACGGCTTTACCAGCACATACATTAGCTTCCCGATTTCCTCAAACTTCTTTTCCACTTCCTCCTTCGTGCTCCGGTACGTTACCGCGCTCCCCCGCCAGCCCTTTCAGCGCCTCCGCCTCCGCCGCCTTCAGTTTCCCTTCTGCCGCCCCCTCGTTCTCCCGGTAAAACAGCCGTATCGTCTCGTGCACTATCCCGTACCGGCCATATCGCGCGATGTTACTGCCCAGCAGCTTGCTATCCATCCGTATCTGCTTCCCGCTCACCCCAAACTCTATGCATTACTCCTTCGTCAGTTCCTTGAACAGGCTCTCCAGCAGGTTCTCCCCGTTTGTCTTCTCATATTCCACTATCCGCCGCCGCAACAGGTAATACGTCGATTCTACCGGCGGTTCCTCGTCTATGTTCAACAGGCCCAACGCGCCGCGGGCCAGCATATTGAAGCGCGCACTCTCGAACAGACTCTCATCGCTGATTCCCTGCCCTTCTTTGAGTATCATCATCCCCACTAACACCCGTATCGGCGCGTTCGGCGCTCCGTTTTCCGCGCTGAACAGCGGCTTGAACAGTTCCTCGTTTATTTTGTTCGTAACTTGCACCCGGAACTGGTTGTGCCACCCGCACTCATCTTCATACAGCGCAAACTCCCAACAGAGCCCCGTTAATCGGAATTTTTGCATAAATATGCAAAAATTCACCAAAGTCCCCTGGCTGAAAGCGCCTCCATTCCGCCGATTGCGCCACGGTAGTGGCGGCGCTATCCCCGCATGGGGCCTGAGTAGTTACAAAGTAAATTCAATATATTGAAAATAAAAAGAAAAAACAATACTATAACTTATGAAACCGGTTGAACTACTTGCCCCCGCTGGCTCCTCTGAGGCTCTGGATGCAGCCATTGGAGAAGGCGCTGATGCGGTGTATTTGGGACTTAAAAACTTTAATGCCCGCATGAGGAGCGCTAACTTTGCCTATTCTCAGTTTGAAGGGGCGCTCCGCACCCTTCATCGTATGGGGCGGAAGCTCTATGTAACGGTGAATACTGTTTTTGAACAGCGGGAAGCTGACCGCATGTATCAACTCCTCAAATATCTGGCGGCATTAGGCCCTGATGGGCTTATCGTACAGGATTTTGGGGTTATTACTATGGTAAGGGAGCATTTTCCTTCCTTGAGGCTTCATGCGTCAACCCAGATGAATATAGCTTCGGCACGGGGCGCAAATTTGCTGTCGCGGCAAGGCTTTTCGCGGGCGGTCCTTGCACGGGAGCTTAACCTGGATGAGATACGGCATATACGGGCAAATACCAACCTTGAACTGGAAGTTTTTGTCCACGGCGCTTTGTGTATAAGCGAATCAGGGCTTTGCCTCTTTTCCAGCTATCTCGGGGGGAAATCTGCAAACCGGGGTATGTGTACTCAAGGCTGCCGGAGATTCTACCGCCGCGAAGAAGAGGGGGGGTACTATTTTAGTCCGTCAGATTTGCAGCTTCTGGAATTGGTTCCGGCTCTGGCTGACGCCGGGGTTGCGTCCTTTAAAATTGAAGGCCGGATGAAGAGCGCCGAATATGTAGGAACCGTTGTTTCGGCATACCGGCGTGTGATTGACGCGATCTCTGAGCATGACGGGGCTTTTTCCGGCAATGCGGATGAAGGATCGGACCCGGTTGAAGGCCCTGTGTTCGGTCAAAGCATGAACAGGCTGAAGCCTGCCGTTAAGCAGGCCGTCAGTGAGGGGCTTGATATACTCCGTAATGACTTTGCCCGATCCAAAACTATCTTTTATTTCAATAAATATCCTGACTGGCTTAACCCGTCCCAAAACGGCGGCGTTGGTATAGCCCTGGGGAAGATCCTTAGGGTTAAAGGCCAGGGGACCGAGCGCCGCGCCCTTATTCCCGGCGGGCTTTACAGCCTTGCTCCGGGCGATTCTATCAGGCTGCACCGCAGGGACGATTCAAACCGTGTCCCTCACAAGCTGGCCTCTGTCGAAAAGGCATCTTTGGAGGATGCCGGAGACGCCGCCGGGCATGTACTGAATGCCTGCCTCTGGATATCCATACCGGAAGGTTTTGATACCGGAGATTCGGTATACCTTATTCAGACTAAATCCATGTCCAAACGGTATCCGCCGGTAATACCGCATAATCTGGATGCCTTTAAGCGTTCGCCCGGACGGGATCGCGCGCCGCCGCCGGAATTGCAGGGTACGACAAGGAATGTAAAAGCCGCTCCCGCAAAGGCAGGGCAGGGAATGGACGGAAGGCTGTCCGATCAACCCCGGCATAAGGCCGCAAGGGGATGCAGAAAAAAGGCTGCTGTAGATGAATTCCCTGAAGGATTGTATGCCGCCGTGCCACAGGTTCAAGACCTTTATATCGTGCAGTCGGTTAGACCGGTAAAGGCAATGCTTCAATACAACAGCAAAACAGCGGCATTTCTTATGGATGAAAAAAAACCTCCCCTGCCGTTTTCCCCTCAAGAGATCATCCTGGTGTTGGACCCCTATCTTCCAGAATCTCTCGATATGGTCCTTGCCGGACAGATCCCCGTTCTGTTAAGCCGCGGTTACCGGCAGTTTGTGGTGAATAATCCGGGACATTTTTCTTATTTCAGGAATCAAGGCGCCTGCCTTATCGCGGGCCCCTATCTGTATGTCTTTAACCGCTGGGCAAATGCCTTTACCGTAGGCCTGGGCGCCGAGTATTTTGTCTCGCCTCTGGAAAATAACCGTCAGAACCTTGAACGGACAGTGGACGCAAAACGGCGCAGGTTCACCTTTGTTACGGTGTTTGCCTATCCGCCCCTGTTCAGGATACGCGCAGACCTGAGCGCAAGTTACGATTTCGGTGCCTTCCTTGATAGTCAGGATGAAGAGTTTCATCTTGTGAGCAATCCTGACGGATCCATTGTGTATCCAGAAAAGCCTTTTTCTATTATTGATAAAACACCTTTTTTACAACAGGCAGGATTCAACCGTTTTATTCTGGATTTTTCAGGGCCGGTTCTGAAAAAAAATCATTACCGTGAGTTGATGGATGCCGTCAAGAAGGCTTCGGTGCTGCCGGGCGGGAGCCGTTTTAACTGGAAGAACGGTTTTTATCATACTGAAGATACCGGCAGCCATCATATACAGGCTGGAGGCTGAACTTTGTCCGCATTAACCGCTCTAGGAGTTTGTGGGGCTTTGCCTAAAAATTGGAACGCAGGGCGGTTCATTTTATCAAAATTGGGCCAGGTCTCATTGACCATTTTTAGGAAATATAATAATTTAAATATGATGATACTAGAAAAATCCTCAAAGCCCCGTGTATTGTTTCTCCTGTTTATAATCGTGGTTATTTCGGGATATTTGGGATATTCTGGATTATGGTTGGGTCAACGTTCTGGGCTGGCTCCAATCCAAACAGAACAGACTGTTCCTGAGTTTGTTCAATGGGAACTGTTACAGTATTCTCTTTCAATTCAAAATAATCATACTTCGTGTCTTATCTTTATTACGGGCGGCCTTTTAGCAATACTAACAGGCAAGATAAGAGCCTGCACAGACTATTTTAAGTATAGGCTGCGGGTTTTCCGTAACACTCCGGTGATGGCCCTATCCTTGGGCGGGCGCGCTCCTCCACAATTTTAATCCCCTATAACAGTCGAGTTCTCCGTTGGGGTGGAAATTGCGGACCTTCGGTCCGATTATACTCTCCCCCGCGAACCGGTGAGCGGGTTCTTGGTCTATACCCCGATCCGAAAAGTATTTTACAACTTGTTTTGGGGTGGTAAATTTTCCGGCGCAAGCGCAGACCAAAGGTCTGACGGGGTATGGACCACGTCTTCCAATCAACCTTGATTCATTCATAAAATTTCTCATCGTGATAGTGGTGATTGAAGTTAGAGATATAAGGAGTTTACCCATGAAATATTTAGTTGTCGGCGCGGAGGGCGCAGGGGGCTGTATCGGAGCTTTTATGGCTGAAGGCGGAAAAGATATTACCCTTATTGACCGGGGGGAACATGCGGATGCAATTCAAATCAACGGTATAAGGATGGATACAACCCATCGGGGGAACTATGGAATATACACGATTATGTTGTCGGACATGGAACAGTATGAGGAAAAGGCCAATGTTATCTTCCTCTGCTGGAATGGATATTCCATTGAGGAAACGATAGCGTTTATAAAAAAATCAGCGGGGCCGCAAACTATGGTTATTCCCCTTTCAGGTTTATACGGTATTGTAGATCATTTAAGGAAAGAACTTCCAGAATTGCCGGTTATCGAGGGATGCGTATATGTTACCGCATATACCAGCAAGCCGGGTACTATACGAATGGAGGAAGGTACTTTTCGTATGGTATGCAGCATAGGGGAAGACACTGGGTATACTCCGCTTTTAGACATAGTTGCCGCCGATTTACGGGACTGCGGTATAGATACCGTTTTTTCTAAAGAAACACAGACGCTCAGAAAAAAAATTGTTGAAACGGTAGAAGCCCTTTAGGATTTATGCTAAACGATCAGGTAAAGAAAATTTGTAACTACTCAGGCATATGCGATAGTCAAACACCCCCGGCAAAGCCCTAAACTTGACCCATAAATTTTCCGGTTTTCCGAAAAGTATGATATAATATCCCCAAAGCTATAATATGGGAGGGCGTTATGTCAGGAGGGGAAAGTTTCAATATGGCGGAAGAATT
>JAISQR010000304.1 GCA_031274035.1 Treponema sp.
ATGGTATAAATATTCATAAACATGAATATTTATACCTTACAAACTCCGAAAGCATGCCCATTGATCGGGATTTTTTGCATGAATATGCAAAAAATCCACAAGTGCAACAGGCTGCTAGAAGCAGGGGACGGGGTTTAGGTTATAGGTTTCAGGCGGTCATCGTTGGCACGAACCGCCGCCGGAAACTTCTTTGCCTCGTCCCTTTTCCCCAACTTCCTTCAAAACAAGATGTACCCGCCCATACCGGGCGGGTAAGCAGCCGGTTTAGCTCCATACGGAGCCGTCCAACAAACCACACTTAGAGTATTGTTTTTTGTTAATATTGTCAATACTTTCGGAATGTTGCCATAGAAAGCCAATCAGCTACGATAAGAAACTGAGATTAAGGTTGTGTATGACGAACATTAGGGACGTATTGGCCTCGAACTTGAAGAAATTCCGGCAAGCCCGAGGCTGGAGTCAAGCATTTTTAGCGGAAAAAGCGGAAACCTCAACAAACTATATTGGAATGTTGGAAAATACCGTTAAATTTCCCTCTTCAGAAATGATACAGAAACTGGCTTTTGCATTGGGCATTGACCCAACCGACCTCTTTTTAAAGGAAGCAGACCCCCTTTCCACCATGAAAAACTATCAAAAGGCGGCTTTAGAGGATATTTACGAACTTTTGAGCCGCCTTATCAGTGAAAAGATACAAGAACTGGAAGAAAAGTCCTGATGTTTCCGTTATACCGCCGGACTTCGCCGTTATAACGGGAAAAGCTGCGGTTATAACCGGAGAACTTGGCGTTATAATGGGAAGTATCGGCGTTATACTGTAGGCATTCGCCGTTATAACCAGAACTATCCATCCTGTAAGTTTAATCGTCTACAGTATACCGCAAAGATCTGACGGTATAACGCCGGAAGGCTATCCTATAACGGTAAAAAGCCGCCCTGTATAGGGTTGGCTTAAAATTTACCAACCGGGCCGCCAAAACCCCTTGATGACCGCGCAAGCGGTTTCGATACAGCCGGAACGCAAAGTACGAAGAACGGCAGATGCCTGAGTACTTACTTCTCTTCATACCTTACATGAGCGGCGCAAAAAGCCGCAGAATATCCTGCACAATACGGGCCAGGGTGTTCCTGGCACAGTCTTGCAGACAGATTTGGCGGGAAATGGGGATGGTTGCAAGGAAGTCTTCCTTGATGGCATGCACCGTAGGGGTGTTGAAAAGGGCGACGCCGCATTCAAAGTGCAGGTAAAGACTGCGGAAGTCAAGATTCATAGTGCCTACCGTAGCTATTTTATCATCGCAGACAAAGGTTTTACAGTGGTTAAAACCCTTTGAATACTCGTATACCTTAACACCGGCATTTAAAAGCCGGCGGTAATAGGATTGCGAGGTAATCTGTACGATTTTTTTATCCCAACGGTGCGGAGTGATAATGCGCACATCCACGCCGCTTTTGGCTGCAAGGCTCAGGGCGGAAAGAAGGTTTTCGTCCACTACAAGGTAGGGGGTATTAATGTAAACATATTCCCTTGCATTGTTGATGATCTGTAGATAGACCTGTTCCCCGACATTTTCATCATCCATAGGACTATCCGCATAGGGCTGTGCATAACCTTCCGACGGTATACCGCACTTTTCATCCTTCCAGGGGTAGAAGCGCATACAATCATCCTTTGCGGCCTGCGGGCCGGTCTGTTCAAGATTCCACATTTCTAGGAATATCAGGGTAAGCCCCCAGGCGGCTTCACCCTTGAGCATGATGCCGCAGTCCTTCCAGTGGCCGAATCGTTCATACGCATTAATGTACTCGTCGGCCAGGTTGATTCCGCCGGTAAAGGCTGTTTTGCCGTCTATGGTGATGATCTTACGGTGATCGCGGTTGTTCTGTAATGAGGAAAGTATAGGCGTAAAAGGGTTAAAAACCATGCTCCGTATACCCCGCGCTTCGAGAATCTGCCTGAAATTGCGGGGCAGGGACATGAAGCAGCCCAGGTCGTCGTAGATAATCCTGACATCAAGGCCGGCCGCGGCTTTTTTTTCAAGGATGTCGAGGATAGTATTGAACATCAAACCTTCGCGCAATATAAAGAATTCCAGAAAAACATAGCGTTCGGCCTTTTTAAGCTCTTCCACAACCTGTTTAAAAAAAGCCTCTCCTGAGGGAAAATACTCAGTCTGCGTATGTTCATAGACAGGAAAGCCCACGTAATCTTGAAGATAACGGGCCTGTAGAAAGTATTCCGGCAATTCTTCCCTTAGCGCGGGAAGAACATTCCCGGGCAGGGCATAGAATTTCCGCCAGGCCCTTCTGATGTTCTCGATAAGCCTTTTCATTCTGCCCGAATTAAACTGAGAGTGAAGGGTTACATAGAGAACACCCCCGAACAGAGGAAACATGAGGATAAGAAATATCCAGGTAAGTTTGTAGGCGGATTTTTCATCTTTATTGAAGATATAGAGGCTCACCACCAGGCTCAAAAGGCGGAGTATCCGGCTTGCATAACGGAAGAAGAGGCTTGAACCGCCTGCAAGGATCAGTATAAAGATGATCTGCACAAGCAGGGCGGCCATGACAAACACCCGCCGCCGGAATATAACCCGAACCCAATTTTTTTTAACTTTCATCGGTGTTGTAAAAAATTCCGGTGTAACAGGCTGCCGGAAGTTTGCTGCGCTTTGCGCATAGAATAGAATGGTATAATCGAACCGGAGGTTCGATTATACCCCGCAAACTCCCAAGGCATATCCGTTGGAGCGGCTGCTAGGAGTTTGTGGGGCTTTGCCCAAAAATCGTATAAATTTGCAATGAATTGCAAATTTATACCTTGCAAACTCCCCAAGGAGCCTGTCAATCGGAATTTTTGCATATTTATGCAAAAATTCACCAAAGTCCCACAGGCTCCTAGATCGGCCAAGGGCCCGCCCCCTGCCGCAGCAACTTTACTTCGTCTCCGCTTATATCCAAAATAGTAGAAAAGGTACGCTCGCGATCCTCACCGCCGTCAAGGATGCAATCTATCCCTTTAATGCCTTCCAGTTCCCAGCCGCCTTCAAACAGCTCTTCCTCGCGTATAGGCAGAAGCCCCTCGTCCGCCGGGGCCTCAGCGTTGGCATCGTCCCATTCGGCATTGACCATGCTATGCTTGGCCGTTATGGAATAGAGCGGGCAGCCCAGAGTTTTAATCAGGGAAAGCGGCACATCATAGTTGGGGATACGGACCCCCAGTTCGGCCCTCCGCAGGCCCAGGGCTTTTTCCGCGCCCAAAAGCGGCTTCAGGATGAACACATAAGGTCCGGGCGACAGCCGGTTGATAAGACGGAAGCGGGAGTTATCCAGACTGCAAAATTCCCCAAACTGTGCAATACTGGCGCAGAGTAAGGTGAAGCGCCGTTCGTCCCTCTCGCCGGAAAGCCTGCGGAGCTTGCATATCCCCGCGCGTGAACGCAGGGAACAGACTATGGACCAACTCGTATCTGTCGGAAGGGCAAGGAGGGCGCCTTCGGCGAGCATACGGGAACTCCGTTCAAGGATGCGGTCGTCAATATTACCGGGAACAACGTATTCTATCATTTAAGGCACCCATATCAGCTTATCCGGCGCGGATTCTTGCAGGTATATCTTCTCGTAGCGGCCCGAATGTTCGACGCCGGGATTTTCTGGAAAGTATATGCTAAAGTAGAACCATATCACATCGGCCATCACCTTGGCAGAATCGGTGGGTGAATACCTGAACCATATCTCCTCATCTTCAAGTATCTTTCTTACCGGGCCGTCCGGTACAAGTTCAGAATCGGTAAGGCGGCGGAGTTCGGAACGCAGCCCTCCGAAATGAGTATCCCCCACAGAGAGCAGGCGGAGATGTTTATGATCATCCATCCAATATATCTCGTATATCCCGCCGATCGCGGGAACCTTCGCATTGATGGTCCATCTTTCTGCAAGGGTCAGAGGCGACCATTTTACAAAATAAAACACATCCCTGCCTTTTTCCTTGGCTGTAATCCCATAATCCATAAACATAAGTATAATACATTACCGTTATTTTTTCCATACAGATTATACGATCACTCGTATAAAAAATAATACAAGATCGACGGATTAAAAAGAGACAAGAAAAAAATAAAAATTGTAATTTCTTGTATTATAAGAAATTAACATATCTCTTGAGAAAAATAGCATGATTTGGCATGGAATCTGCTAATATACTAATGTAATAATGGAGGGTACTAAGGTGAACGGTAAGAAGAATGCGGTCAACGGTAACGATCTCTTGCAAACTTATTTTGACGAGATAAAGAAGATCCCGCTCCTCAGCTTTGAGGAAGAACTTGAACTTTCCCAACGTATACAGGGGGGAGATATTGCGGCGAGGAAGAAGCTGGTAGAAGCTAATCTCCGTTTGGTTGTCAAAATTGCCAGGGCCTATCTCAGCTCCGATATTTCATTTATGGATATAATACAGGAAGGTAACATGGGCCTTATGCATGCGGCGGAAAAGTACGATCATCTCAAAAATGTCCGGTTTTCAACCTATGCAAACTGGTGGATACGCCAGTATATCAGCCGTTTCCTGTCCAATAAGCGCAGGACCATACGTCTGCCCCACCGGAAAGAAGAAACACTGCGCAAAATACAGCAGGCTTATCATACTTTAAGCCAGACTCTTATGCGCCAGCCGAAGCCCGAAGAGATAGCTACCGCTATAGGCGTTCCTGTTGAGGATGTTGAGTTCATCCTTAATATGACCAATGGGCCCCTGTCCCTGGAAATGGACGGTGAAGACGAAGAAACGGTTGCGGTAGTCGATCTCCACGAAGATTATACCTACAGCCCTGAACGTGATTTACTGAGGAAATCTTCACAGGCCGCGACGCTGCATGTTCTTGACAGGCTCAAAGAAAGGGAAAAGCGTATCCTGGTTTACCGCTACCAGCTTAACGGCGGCGAGAGGCAGACCCTCAAGAACATCAGCGAGAAGATGGGGCTTTCCCCCGAGACTATCCGCCAGATAGAGATAAAGGCCCTACAGAAGATGCGCAAGCATGTAGAAGAATTACAGAGCTGTATGTATGTAGGTTAACCATACAAGGGTCAAATTTTTGTAACTACTCAGGACTGATGCGGGGATAGCGTCGCCACTACTGTGGCGCAATCGGCGGAATGGAGGGGCTTTTAGCCAGGGGACTTTAGTCCCAAATGAGCCGATTGGAGCGAAAGGGGCGGGCCCCTTTGCGAGGGACCCACAGAGTCCCCAAGCACTTGAGAACACGTATAAATATCGCATATACCTGAGTAGTTACAAATTTTTTTCAAATTTTATTTGACAAACCGGGGATTCGGTACTATAAAATAAATATGCGGCTTTGACCGCGAAATGTAGGGCAATCACCCGATTGACCCTGTGCGGGCTTTACTTACGGCCCCTAGGCCCTCCCTTAGGGGAGGCCGTTTTTTTCCCTTTTCAACTTCTTATGCCGGATAAACCGGAAAAAAGTTTTTGACGTTACAGGCTGCTAGGAGTTTGTTGCGCTTCGCGTATAAAATGGTATAAATATTCATAAACATGAATATTTATACCTTACAAACTCCGAAAGCATGCCCATTGATCGGGATTTTTTTGCATAAATATGCAAAAAATCCACAAGTGCAACAGGCTGCTAGGAGTTTGTGGGGCTTCAGTAAAAAACGGCATGGGTTTTGAGGAGCAGGCCAAATTGCTTCCCCGTATCGGGTGGGATCGGGCTCAATTTGCCCATTCCCCCGCCTGTTCCCCCCCCCCTATCCTGAGAAGGACAGACCTCTCCCACCCCCCAGCGAGAATAATCTCTTCACATCATAGGCCAAGGTTA
>JAISQR010000183.1 GCA_031274035.1 Treponema sp.
TTCATCCGAAGGCTCCCCTTTTCCGTATTGTTCCTGATACAACGTATCACAGGGGGCTTTTTGGCCGCTAAGCTGGGGGGATAACACATATTCATTGGTTATAATTAGATCGCTCTGTCCCACTTTCCATTGTTCAAAAAAATTCCGCAAACTACTGCAATCGACAATAGACGGATTTACTGAAAAATTCATAATGCCTCCTTATTATTTTTTTCTTCCTACTGCTTTGATGGCCTTCTCTGCTATGGAAGCGGCAGAAAGCCCGAACTTGTCCCGAAGAAAATCTACCGATCCGACCTCTCCGAAATGATCCTGCACACCTACACGCTCCATAGGAACCGGGCAAGTTTCCACAAGCGCCTCGGCTACGGCACTCCCGAGGCCGTTGTAAATATTATGATTTTCCGCAGTAACGATAGCGCCGGTCTTCCGTGCCGCATTTTCGACAGCCTCACGGTCAATCGGCTTAATCGTAAACATATTCAGCACCGCCGCGCTGATGTTTTTTTCTTTCAAGAGGTCTGCCGCCTTTAATGCCTCAGCGGTACAAATACCGGCAGCAATAATGGTGACATCGGCACCGTTACGCAAAACAGCCGCCTTTCCAATCTCGAAAGACGAACCATCTTTATAAATCTTTGTGGCGTTTTTTCTGGAAAGGCGTATATAAAATACCCCATATTCTTTCTCCACTTTACGGAGTATATCTGCCAGCATAACCGCATCGGTGGGTTCAATGATGGTAACTCCCGGTATATCCCGAAGGGAGCCCATATCCTCAAAGGGCATATGGGTTGCCCCGTTGAAAGCCGCAGTGACACCAGGATCGCTGCCTATGATGCGGATATTCGCTTTGGCAAAGGCTGCGGAGACAAAAATCTGATCCAGGACACGGCGGGTTACAAAACAGCCAAAGCTATGGGCATAGGGGATAAGCCCCACCGCAGACATACCGGCGGCTACTCCTATCATATTGGCTTCCTGGATTCCGCAGTTGATGGTACGTTCAGAAAACTGCCCGGAGAATTTTACCATTCCTACAGAATTCATTAGATCCGCATCCAGTACCACAAGTTTACTGTTTTTTGATGCGAGATCGATTAAGGTTGAGGAATAGACATCCCTCATGGTTGTTTTTTCTGTTTCAAGGGTTTTACAAACTTGATAGGACATATTAAAGACTCCTTGCCATAAGTTTGGTGATGGCGTTATCACATTGTTCTTTGGTAAACGTCATGTGGTGGTTATAAAGGATGCCTTCCGCAAAATCGCAGCCCTTCCCTTTTTGGGTATGCAAAATGATCATCACCGGCTTTTCATCCTGTGTCTTACCCAGTTCAATGGCCTTGGTTATCGCTTCAACATCATGGCCGTCAACTTCCAGGGCGTACCAGCCAAAATCGAGGAATTTCTGACAAAGATCCCCCAAATTGCAAATATCCTTCGTATAACCGTCTAATTGCTGTTTGTTGTAGTCGATAAAGGCGATTAACCGGGAAAGCTTATGTTGTGGGGCATATAAAGCGCCTTCCCAGACCTGACCTTCCTGACTTTCCCCGTCTCCCAAGAGGAGATAGGTATAGTTCTTTTTCCCCAGTATCTTATTGCCATGGGTTATTCCAATGGCGGTGGACATACCTTGCCCCAGTGAACCGGTACTCATATCAATTCCGGGGGTTTTGTTGCGGTCGCAGTGACTTGGAAGCCGGGTATTATTCGTATTGATGGTTTTTAATTCTTCCACCGGGAAATACCCCCGTAAGGCAAGGGCCGCATACAGGGCGGGTCCGGCATGCCCCTTGGACATGACAAAATAATCCCGCTCCTTCCAGCCGGGGTTCCCGGGATCGATCTTTAAAACGCCCTCGTAAAGGACGGCTAGGACATCCGCTGCGGACATTGACCCTCCAATGTGGCCAAATCCCAATCCGCCCAGGGCTTTTAACACCTCAATACGGATGTTTCGGGCAAATATTTTCATTTTTTCCACTTGATGCATGGCATTTTTCCTCCTTTTTCCCCTTGATATAGTACAAATACCCTTTTTTGACAGTATTTTATACAATTATCTATATTTTATAATGTATATTATATTTTGTCAATAGATATTTTTATTATAAAATAATGATATTTTTATAAAATATGATGGACATGGCAGAAGCGGACACAATAGACAGACCTGTGAAAAGAGAGGAAAAACCGCTAGATCTGGGGGTTATTTAAATATGATGGAATTGATGTCCTCTATCTCCAGGTGATAAAAAGGACAAAGATGGTTCTGAACAGCCGTCAATACCCCGGTCCGGTTACGGGCATAAAGTTCGTCCAAAATAGCATGATGGTTTTTGACTTCGCATCGGGTTGAAAAATCTTCTATAGTAGTCTGTAAAAGCTGGGTCCGGGATAAAAGATTATTCAAAATGTCGATCAGTACCGTGTTTTTACTGATATTAATCAGTTTCATATGAAACTGTGCGTCATATTGGATTTGTTGATAAAAATCTTTGTTTTCGTGAGCTTCATCGCATAGCTTTACCAGGTCTTTTAATTCATCGAAATCCCGGTTACTTCCGTTTTGTATGGCCTGCTGGGCGGCAAGGCAATCCATGGTTATTCGTACCATACCCAGTTCTTTTATGGATTCTTCGGTAAAGGTTATCACTTCCGCATAACGGTTCGGATACAGAATAACTATCCCCTCATTGGAGAGCTTCCGCACCGCTTCCCGGACTGGGGTCCGGCTTACGTTAAGCAGCTTCTCAATCTGCTGTTCCTGGATCTTTTCACCGCAACGTATCTTCCGGGTCAGGATCATTTCTTTTAGCTGATCATAAACAAAATCCCCAAGAACAGCGCTGTTTTTTCCCTTGATAATGCACACTCCTCTATGGCCTTTAAGTAAAATCCCAATGGGAAAGCCTCAATTGTTATAGGATACAATTATATTTATAAAAATTCAAGTAATATCTACTTATACAGGAATTTAAATAATAATATCTATATTTTATAAAATACTATAAAATATATAAAATCACTTGACAAATATATTATACTGTGATAGAGTACAGGAAATGGTGGTATTTGTATGAGACAGACCTTATATACCCCCTGGAGGTGTTATTTTGGGATCAGCTAAAACTATGCAGGCCGCCGTAATAGAGGGGGCGCAGACTATTCGTTTACAAGAATGGAAAACGCCGTCAATATCCGAAGGCGAGGCGCTTATCCGGGTTAAATACTGCGGTATCTGTGGTTCAGATATCCATGTTTTACACGGAAAACACCCCACCGCTACCTTTCCCGTAGTGCCCGGACATGAATTTGTAGGGGAATTGCTGGATTTTAAGGGTACCAGCAGCCTGGAACGGGGAAATTTGGTTGCCGCTCAGCCGGTTTTCTCCTGTGGTAACTGCGAACCCTGTGCAAAAGGCCAGGACAATGTCTGTCAATCCTTAAAAGTCCTTGGATGTCATACGGATGGCGGTTTTGCCGAATATGTTAAGGTTCCCTTGCGGAAGGTATATGCCCTGCCGGATGATATTGACCTGGAACTGGCCGCCCTTATTGAGCCGCTGGCAGTGGCGGTCCACGATGTACGCCGTAGCGGCTTAAAGGTCGGGAACAGCGCCCTAATTATAGGAGGCGGCCCCATTGGCCTGCTGATAGCCATCGTGGCTCGCCATGCAGGGGCAGATAATGTGATTATTTCGGAAATCAGCCCCTATCGTTCACAAGCTGCCGAAGAAATGGGTTTTGCCGCTATTAATCCCCAAGCAGAAAATTTCAATGAAGAACTTATGCAAAAAACTGAAGGCAAGGGGTTTGATGTTGCATTTGAGGTTTCCGGGAGTAAACCCGGTATTACCGCAGCCATTGATTACGCAAAAATCACCGGGACGGTAATGGTAGTGGGGATGACCAGCGAGCCTTACCCGGTTAATCTGTCAAAAATATTTCAGAAAGAATTAACATTACAAGGTGTCCGGGTACATTCCCAGATAAACTATATCGGCGCCATAGACTTGCTGAAAAGCGGCGTACTGGATAAGCAGCTCCGTAAATTGGTCAGCGCGGTTTATCCTCTTAAGGATGTGGAAAAAGCTTTCACTTTCGCACAAAGCGGCGGTGATTTTTTCAAAATTCTAGTCAGTATGGAGGACTAATCGTGAAACTATTCAAACTATTTATCAACAATGAATGGGTGGATGCGGAGCAGGGTAAAACTTTTGAAAGTTCAAACCCCTGTAATGGGGATGTGATAGCCGCTATTTCCAGTGCATCCGAGGCAGATGTTAACAAGGCGATTGCCGCCGCAAAGGACGCTTTCCAAAGCGGTGCATGGCCGGGCTTGGATTATGAGGAACGGGCTGTTTATATGCACCGGGCCGCGGATATTCTGGAAAAGCGCATTGAGGAGTTTGCCCGTTGGGAAGCCCTGGATTCCGGAAAAACCATCAAGGATGCCCGTAATACTGATATTCCCCTGGCCATTAAGGCTTTCCGGTACCATGCCGATGCTATTAAAGCAATAAAGGGAAAGGTGATTCCCATTCCCGGTCATACCCAATTTGACTATGTTACCTATGAACCCTATGGAGTGGTGGCCTGCATCGCGCCATGGAACTATCCCATCCATCTTTTGACCCGCTCTATCTGTCCGGCCCTGGCTGCGGGAAATACTATTGTTGCCAAACCTTCCTCCTTTACATCTATTACCGCACAATTACTGTCGGAAGTATTTCTGGAAGCAGGATTCCCCAAAGGGGTATACAATGCCATACCCGGTCCAGGCTCCGTAGTGGGTGAAGCGCTTCTTGCCCATGATGATGTGGCCCTGGTGGCCCTAACCGGCAGCGAAGAAGTTGGCCGCCGCCTTATGACCGCCTCAGCTCAGGCAAGGATGATCAAAAAGCTAATATTAGAGCTGGGAGGAAAAAGCGCCAGTATTGTGGAACCGGACTGCGATATGGAAGGGGCGGTAAACGGCGTAATCCTGGGTTTCTGCGCCAATCAGGGAGAAATCTGCTGCGGCGCTACCCGGCTACTGCTATCCGATGAAATCTACGATCCGTTTATGGAAAAGCTGATCCGCAAGCTCTCTACGGTGAGGGTAGGGGACAGTCTGGATGAACATTCTCAGATGGGAGCCTTGGTCAACAAGCGCCACCGTGACAGCGTTCACCGCTTTGTTGCCCAGGCAGTCGAGCAAGGCGGTAAAATCAGGTGTGGCGGAACACCCCTTACCGGTGGTATTTACGATCAGGGGGCTTTCTATCCCCCCACAGTTATCGATAACGTAACCGAAAAAATGACCATCTTCCATGAGGAAGTTTTTGGTCCCGTACTTGCGGTAACAAAATACCATACTACCGATGAAGCGATTCGGTTGGCAAACGCCACTCGTTTCGGCTTGGCGGCCTGCGTTTTTAGCGAAAATCCCCGTAAGCTTTATCAGGTAGCCCGCAGACTTGATGCCGGCACCGTCTGGATGAACACCGCTTCCCTTTCCAACATTGAGGCGCCCTTCGGCGGAAACCGCAACAGCGGGATCGGAAGGGAAAACAGTGAGGAAGGGCTGCTGGAATATTTAAAAGTAAAAAACAATATCCAGTATGTGGGTACACCCTACGTTGATATTTTAGCCGATTAAAATAAAAAAGAAAGGATTGTAAAAAAGGCTGTGGTAGTCACAGCCTTTTGTGTTTCATATTTAACGGCAATCCCATCCGCCGATATTTACCGTAAAACCATAAGCCCGGCAGATTTCAGCGTATTGTTCAGCTTGTTCCGCCGGGCATTCCTCCATCTGTTCCATTTCATAATCCACACCAGCCTGCCGGTATTTTGAGGAGCCCAGTTGATGAAACGGAAGTATATGTACTTCTTTTATTTTTTCAAGCGAAACGAGGTACTTCATCATCCGTTCAAATTCCATTCCGTCATTCACGCCGGGTATCAGGGGTATACGAATAATTACCCGCTTGTTTTTATTCAGCAGCATGGATAGATTAGATTTGATGCGGACATTGTCCACTCCCGTCCAGGCAGCGTGGAGATCACTGGTGATAGCTTTCAAATCGAAAAGAAACAGATCGGTGTATTGTTCAAACACCAGCAGATCATCAGGAGCGCAACAGCCGGAAGTTTCTATGGCAGTGTGAATTCTTTCTCCCCACAGTTTTTTGAATAATTCACCGCAGAATCCGGGATTTATGGAGGCTTCGCCGCCGCTCAGGGTAACTCCGCCGCCGCTTTCCCGGTAAAAAATCTCATCTTTCATCACTTCACGAAATACTTCGTCCACCGTCATTTTCCTGCCGCTAAGGGTTTTCGCCCTGGTATAACAATGCTCCGTGCAGACACCGCAGCCGATACACTTTACCCGGTCAATTTTCCCTGTTTCCGGCAATACGCCAACATTCCGGGAGCAATAATGCAGACATTCCCCGCAGCCGGTACAGAGAGACTGGTTATACATCAAGACCGGCTTACCGTAAAAATTTTCAGGATTCTGGCACCACTTACAACGGAGGGGGCATCCCATCATGAAAATTACGGTACGAATTCCCGGCCCATCATGAACGCAGAATTTCTGAATGTTAGAAATATACGCTGATTTCACGGGTCATCCTTTAATCATTTAATCAAAGCCCCCCGGTTAAACCGCTGAATCACATTCTGCTGCTGCATGGGAGACATGGCAATAAAATATGCCGAGAGACCGCCCATACGAATTTTCAGATTTGCATGCTGTTCCGGGTGGACTACCGCATCCTTCAATTCCTCTATACTGGTGGTAGTAAAGGTGCCAATCTGTCCGCCGAGTTTACAAAAGCTCTTGAGCAAACCCTCCATACGATCCAATCCCACTTCGCCCTGGAATTCATTGGCGTTAAGGGAAATATCCAGGGGACAACCGCAGTAATAGTGCAGCAGATCCGGTTTCGTGGCGCTCTTGATCACCGCGGTAGGCCCGTTCACATCAACGCCCGGTGTAGGCGCGTAATTGGGGGCAAGCTGTTCACCGGATAAACGGCCATCCGGACTTGCGCTGAGGGTACGGCCAAGGGCGGCGTAGTTTTCAAAAGTGCCTATTCCCAGGGGAATAAGCAACTGATTCTGCCGTTTCCGCCATGAAACGCAGTGCTTTTCAAAATCCTTGAGTACCCGTGCAAGGATTTCATCGGCATAGTCATCGTCGTTTCCATATTTCGGCACCCTGTTTAGAGCCATATTACGGAGCTGCTCCCAACCTTCCCAGTTGGCTTCTATGGCCGCCTTAAAATCCTGAAGACTTGCTTTCTTGTCCTCAAAAACCAGTTTTTTGAGGACACAGAGGGAATCAACAATATTGGAAAGCCCGGTCACCAAAGGCAGGTGAAAGGTGTATTTCACAATATTGGCATCCGTAAGATCCTGGCCCTTTTCAATACAGCCTTCCATCAGGGAGGACATAAGAGGGTCCGGGGCGATCATCTTGGAAAGCCCGAGGTTTTGCAGGCGTCGTTTGATCTGGGTATCGATCTGATCATTCACCTGCTTACAATAGGCGGCGTAGAAACTTTCAAAGTCCCTGAAATTTTCCAGAGGCCCCGTATCAAGCCCTTCCTTTTCCCCGGTCATAAGGGTTACGCCCTGGGTAAGTACCCATTCCAGACAGCGCAGGTTCATGATATGGGCGTAACTGAAATGACTCCTTCCGGGAATTAGATTTTCCCAGCAGCCATCATTGGAGTAATCCCTGGCTTCCTCAAGGGGAATTCCGATTTCCACAAAACCGGGGATAATGGTATCGTCATTGTAAATTGCCGGTTCACCCTCGCTGTGCCGCAGGCATTGTGCAAGCTCCTTCCACAGGCGGTAAGGCGATTTGGAGGATACCCGCACCGACAAGGTCGGCATCAGCAGCCCCATTTCAAAGCGGAGCCGCAGCAGATGGTAGGTAACTTCGTTGGTTCCGTCCTCCCCGTCCGGACGGAGGCCGCCGATAATCATATTCATCAACCAGTCGTTACCGGACTGGCCGTAATTAAAATTCGCATCGCTGTTAATATCCTGATTTTCCTGCCACTTGAGAGCCCGGATATCGTACCCGCCGGACTCATGCCCGCCGGTTTCTTCAGCCCCGGTTGAATAATCCGGAGGAACCCCCTGGGAAAAAAGGCCAAAATCGTAGTGATTCTCCCACTTGGGCGTATCCGTACAAATCCGTTCATTACATTTTGCCAGAAATGAGCCCAATAAATCACGGGCATATTCTTCGGTAATCAGGCCGCTGTCCACATCCTTTTCATAGTAGGGCCATACATGCTGATCCACCCTGCCGAGAGGTACAAATTCACCCCCGCTGCTGACAAGGCAATAGGTAAACCAATAGGCTTGTAAGGCTTCCTGAAGGGTTTCAGCGGGAAGATAGGGAACCCGGCCGCATACTCGGCTGATTTCGCAAAATTCCCTGCATCGGACCGGGTCGGCTTCCATGGCGGCGCGGCGCAGGGCTTCTTCGCTATGCCGGCGGGCAAAGGCAAGAACCCCCTCAATGGCTATCAGCATGGCGCGGTATTCATCTACCGCAGTTTGATCCGGCCTTTCTTTGCCGTACTGTTCCGCAAGTTTTTCCCGGATTTCTTCGATTACTCCCTTGAATCCCACATGCAGAACCTTTTCCCACTGGGGCGGATGATGGCCCCAGACAGATTTTTCATTCATCTTATAGGCCTTGGCCTTTTCAATTTCCTCTTCGGTCGCGTATATAGGCAAAACGGACCCGAACCCCACACTGTTCATATTGGGGTTTCCCACAATAAGCTCATTGTCCTTTATATAAGCAGGCAGATGTTCACCCATATATCGGGATGCTCTTCCTTTGCGAATAACCAACGGATCCTTTACATTCTCTTCTGTGAGTATGCTCGTATCCTTAAAATACCATACGTCGGGGTCATGACATTCGATATCAAAAATACGTTTTTTTATTGATTCCAGTCTGTCACTTAACATAAGATTCCTCCTTTATAACAGTCCCACTGTCATAGAAACGCATTTCCCAGGGTGTAACGATTTTCTTGACAATAAATCCCAATATTGCTGTTGTGCCAAAAGCCACAAGTATCCAAATTACGGTGATCCCATCAGCGCCGCCTTCCTTGGCAAGTCCCGCCTTGGACAAGAGGATGTAAACACACGCCATGGCAGCTACCAGAATAATACTAGCCTCGTAGCGATACTTCCAGGGCTGTATATTTACCACCTGGCTATTTTTTAACACAAAATCAGTTTTTCTGGGTTTAACTTTGCTGCAAATATACATAAAGGTACAACAAATGACAAACAATATTGCCGAAATATGCAGGTAATGGAGGGGCAGTTTTACCAGAAAGAGTAAAATTCCATACATGCTGACAAAAAACACCAGAGAAATCTTTGCGGCAAATGCCGGCGCCCGTTTATTCAGATACCCCATAACAATAACGGTGAGGATCGGTACATTTGTAAAACCGTTAATAGTTTGCAGATGGGTATAAAGTCCCTGGGGAGCATACATGATAAAGGGAGCAACCACCATGGAAAGCAGAGCAATAATCAGACCAAACCGTTTGCCTGCGGTTACCACCTGTTGCTCGGGAATTTCCTTTTTACAAAAAGGTTTATATATATTAACGGCAAACAGGGTAATGGTAGAATTAAGAACCCCGCTGAAGGTACTTAATACCGCCCCGAACATTGCTGCTACAAAAATACCAACAAGCGGCAAGGGCATTACATCATTGACCAATTTAGGGTATATAATGTCGCGATTGCTGATACCGGAACCGTAGTAAGCGAATGCTATCAATCCTGGGACCATCAATACAAGAGGGGTAATCAGTTTCAGTGTGCCGGCAAAGATCACACCCTTCTGACCTTCTTTTAGGCTAACCGCTGCCAGGCCCCGCTGAATAATCGCCTGATCGGTTCCCCAGAAATAGAGTACCACCAGGCCCATTCCGGTAAAGGTTGTAGCAAAGGGCAGCAAATCGCTCTTGCTGCCGATAGAATTCAGTTTTAAGGGGGCATTGTTTACCATGTTTACCAGGCCGGTTCCGATATTCCCGTCTCCGATGGCTAATAAGCCGAAGATGGGAACCAGCAGACCGCCGATCACCAGCAGAAGGCCGTTAAACGTATCCGCAACGGCAACCACCTTGAGTCCGCCGAATAGGGCGTAAACACAGCCGATAATACCAATGGCAATAACTAATACCCAAACTCCCGCCTCATAACTCAGCCCAAATAAGCCGGGGATATTGAAGATTTGATTCAGGGTAACGGAACCGGCATAAAGAGTAATTGGCAGCATATTAAACAAATATCCAAGGATAAAGATGATGGAAACCAGTATCTTTGTCCCCCTGTCATAGCGTTCTTCGAGAAAGTCCGGAATCGTGGTGATCCCCTGCTTAAGATACCGGGGCAATAAGAACAACGCCACAATAACCAGACAAATAGCCGCGCTTACCTCCCAGCCAATGGTGGACATATTGGTAACATAAACATCCCCTGTCATTCCGACAAAATGGGTTGCGCTGAGATTACACAGTAATAACCCGGCGCCAATTACTCCACAGGTCAGACTACGGCCGCCCAGAAAAAATCCATCGCTGGTGGTTTTTGATACCTTTCTGGATCTATAAAACGCAAAAGCCAGTACTAATAGGGTACAACCAATAAATGAGGTCAAAATTAACGCCATAATTAAAACTCCTTATCGACAGGGGCGGTCTTTGCCCGAATTCTCAAGGTCATCACCAACGTCATCAGCATACATAAAGGCATCAGGTAGAAGGCGTTTTGTGCGCCGATCACATCGTTCAGCACCCCCATGGAAGTGCTGATGCACATGGCTCCCAACGTTCCTCCCATCAAAATGAACCCGGTGGCATAGGAGGTGGATTCCCGAAAGACTGTCTTGATGGAAGAGATGATCGCCGGGAAAATCACCGCAAAGGCAACGCCGCCGATGCTGATGATAATTAGCCCGCTTTGGCCCATTGCAATTCCGGTGCCCAACAGCACAGTCCCCACACCCGCATATACCATGATGCTTTTGTACAGCCCCAGCCGATCGGATACAAATCCTCCCAGCAACAAGCTTACTGTCCGGATGCCGACAAATATCGTCATGTAAATAGCTCGTTCATCTGCCGCCAGATGGTAGCACTCGCTCATATAATTGACGAGCCAGCTGCCCATTCCATACTCCGTCCCCAGATAAAACGCAGCGACAAGCACATACAAATACAGCATCTTGTTCTTAAAGATGGCGTTTTTGTTTATGGGTTTGGCGTCCATGCTCACCTGTGGACGATACGGGATTTTGATGAGCATCAGCCACAGACACAGCACCGCCAGGCAAACAAACATGAAGGCGTAAAAACTCTGCCAGGATATCCCCTTCGCCAGCAATATTCCGCTGACCTGCTGCAGTACCGTGTTGCTTGCACTGTAGCTGGCAACAATCATGTTCATCAGGATAGCGGTAGACGCTACGGTCAATGCGGGTCCCAGGGTAGAAACGGTGACGTTGAACAGCGCCATACCGGCGTTCAGCACAAACATGCCTGCCAGCAGCATGAGATAGCCATTGCAAAATACGATCAGTGTCAATGCTGTCATCGCCAGCAGCGAGCCTGTCAGGATGACACGTTTATACCCCAGCTTCTCAATCAGCATACCGCCAAAGTATTGGAATACGGCATAGGCCAACAGGGATACTGTCATCAGATAGCCGATCTTGGTGTTGCTGACATGGAATGATTCCTTGAAGGTCGGTACAAAAATGCCTTTATAGTTATCACTCATCGCTACGATCGCATACATACACACCAGCAACGCGATGATAGGGGCGTTGACAGCCCGGCCTGTTTTCTGTTGCATATTCACTTTCCTTTTGAATGATCAGTGTGTTGCCTTGTAATTACTGCCAATTTTGTCGGCAGCCAGAATCGTCGCAAAGATTAGGTCCTCGTTCACATCCAGGCATTCGCGCAGGATCAGCGGTGACGCCATGACCGCCTTGGCGATGGCCCTGGCGTCCTCACTGGTCAGCGATGTCACACCCAAATCCGCCATACAAACCGGCAGCCCGACGCTGCATGCAAACTGCAGAACCTCCTCCAGTTCCTCCGGCGGCCTGTTTTCCAGGACAAGTTGACACACAACGCCGAAGGACACTTTTTCACCGTGCAGTTTGTTATGGCATGCCGCCAATACGGTGAAGCCGTCATGGAAGGCATGTGCGCCGGAAGCGCCGTTTGTCTCCGCACCGACACCGCTGAGCAACGTGTTTACCTCGATAATGTTGTCAAGAGCCGGAGAGAGGGCTCCGGCCTCGGCCGCCAGTTTGGCGTTATAGCCATCGCGCAGCAGCACGGCATAGCACTCCTTGGCAATGGCATAGGCTGCCAGAGTCTGTTTATAGCCGCCCTTCATGTTGGTAGTGGAATCGGAGATGAGGTTCGCTCTGGCTTCAAATAGGGTTGCCATCGCGTCGCCCATTCCGGACACCAGTAGACGGATTGGGGCGGCCGCAATCACATCCGTGTCAACCAGCACCAGATCCGGCCCCTTGTCATAAAAGATCTCATGACTGTGTTTACCTTCTTCGGTATAGATAACCGAGAGCGCACTGGTCGGGGCATCTGTGGAGGCGGAGGTCGGAATAATCACCTGCGACAAGCCTGTTTCGTTGGCAACCAGCTTGGCCATATCCATGGTACGTCCGCCTCCGATGCCTAATACCACAGAGGCATCTGACTGCTTGGCGATACCGATATACCGTTTCGCGTTTTCAAGCGATACCTGGCCGGAAAACTTCACATTCTGGCAGCGGCCGCCGTAAACGCCTTCCAACTGCTTGGCAATGCTCTCGTACAAGAAATCATCGATAAACGCGATAAGCTTGTCGCCAAACGGCGTGGTGTATTCACCGAGTTGATTGAGTAATCCGGCGCCCTGTATATACTTCGCCGGTCCCATGAATCCCTTTATACTCTTCAAAATCTGTCCCATATCAAAACCTTCCTTGTATATAAAATAGTGAATTTAGATGCTGCGGATAATACCGCCTTCGGCCCGGATGGCTGCCCCGTTTGTTGCAGCGGATACTTCGGAACAATAATAGGTGATGGTAGATGCGACCTCTTCGACGGTAGTGATACGCTGCAACAACTGTGCGGGCTCATAGGTCACAAAGTATTCCTTGATTGCCTGGTCCAGGCTTTTTCCTTCCCTGCGAGCACGGTCTGTCTGATATTCGGCGGTACTCTCTGTCCAGGTCAGTCCTGGCAGCACCGAATTGACCGCGACATTGGTGCCTTTTGTAATTTCCGCCAGAGAACGGGCCAGGCCAATGACCGCAGTCTTTGATACGCTGTAATGCACCATATCTGTCAGGGGCTTTATACCGCACTCGCTTGCCACAAGTACGATTCGGCCGGAATTCCGATCTAACATCTTCGGCAGATAGTGCCTGCACATACGTACCTGTGAATACAGATTGACATTCATCATCCAATGCCATTCCTCATCGTTGATGTCCTTAAATGCGGTTCCCTTATAGGTTCCCATGTTGCCGACAAGGATGTCCAACTCGCCCTTGTTGTCCACGGTGTCAACCACATGCTTCACGCCGCTGGGTTCCGATAAGTCTCCGCAAACCCCATAACACTCCCCAAGGGCCGATAGTTCGGCGACAGTTTTATCCAGTGCCGCTTGTTTCCGCCCGTTCACAAACACAATCGCGCCTTCTTGCAGCAACTGCTTTGCGACTCCTTTGCCAATGCCCGCTGATGAACCTGTCACCAGCGCCAGTTTTCCCTTGAGCTTTAGATCCATAATGCAACCTCCATAATTAAACTCCTTGTCTTTGGATAATTCATTGTCTCATTAGATTTTATACTTGTCAACTAAAATTATATTATTTTTACTAAATTATAATATTCTATGTATATTATAAAATAAAATTGGTTGCTTTGTCATGTTTTGGTATTATTTTGCATTAAATATCATCATATAGCGCTATTTAGTATCGCTTTACATCATATATCAAAATAACGCTTATATTTCCTGCTATAAATACCCTTCATACCGTCAAGAAGGGGGGAAGTCTCCCCCCACGCTTCAAAGCCTTCGGCTTTTCCGCTCCCCCCTTCTACGGGGGAAACCCCCGTAACGCCCCCATAGTAGGAAAGAAATTGCTCCGCAATTTCTAAATCATTAACCTTCGCCAACCTCCGCATTTTTCCCCATACCGGGACATTTATTCCGCACACCCTTTGGCACGACATTTGCTTATCCGCCCGGTGAGCGGGCGGGCAAATGTCGCGCCAACCCTACGGGCCGGGGCATTGTT
>JAISQR010000252.1 GCA_031274035.1 Treponema sp.
TAATAGATCAGGATCAGGGCGACAAGGGAATAGACAACGGCGGTAATAATAGTCACAAAAGGGACATAGGGAGACGGGGACAAAAAACGGCCTACCAAGACTTGCGTTATACTTTGGGAACGCCGGAGCGAAAGGGAAATCAGATCAGGATAGAGGGGGAATAATTTATAGGAAAGAACCGCGATCCCGATGAGATTCACCGACGAAAGAAGGATTCCGGCTTTAAAAAAATAGTTCCGGTTAGACAACGTCATATTCTAAGCATAATTCATTTTTATTTCTTACCTCAAGTCATTTCTCAAAACTCTGGAAAATAGTTAAAATCGACATTTGAAGCAAGAGGATTTATCGAATACAGGACACTATAAGAGGGGGAATGCCTTCCCCCTCGCATCAAAGCCTATGGCTTTTCCGCTTCCCCCTTCTACGGGGGCTACGCCCCCATAACGCCCCTAGAGTATAAAAAAATATACATTTTCTTGGCAGCCTCACTTGTTCCAAGGCTAAAATTCTTAACTTGCCGGTATTGAAAAAAATCAAAAAAAACTTGCCCCTTTTTTTCAACCGTGGTATCATAATTTCAATGTTAGAGCATTTCAATTTTAGGCATTATTTGGTTTCTGTAAATATGGCATGATGCGGAGCACTGGGCTTCGTAATACGAGTACAAACAAAGATGGTGGTTGTTAAGTATGATAATATTACTTGATTGGAAGGCTGCGGGGTCCATACCCCTCAGTTTGCTTCCGGGTTCTTCATTCTTTGTATTATCCCCCCCATTCGCTAATACTACCTGTACGCATACATATAATTTCACCCTCGCTGGCCGCCGCTTTCTTATGAGGCGTATATGAGGCAGCAGCTATATTTGGGTTCTGTTTCACGCCGGCGCAAGGAAGGCAAGTATCTTTTCCTTCTTTGTATTCCTTTTTTTCTGGCTACCTTTGTTTTTTCGTATCTTCCCCTCTTCGGATGGAGTTACGCCTTTTTTGATTACCGTATAGGCTGGAATCTTCTGCGTTGCGAATTTGTCGGCTTTAAGCACTTTCTTGCGCCTTTCCAAAATCCCATAGTGCGGCAGGAAATGGTCCGGGTTATGGCGAACACCCTGGGTATCGCCCTTATCAACTGGGCCGGATCCATACTGCCCCTTATCTTCGCCATTTTTCTGGCGGAAATCAATTCCGGTTCGTACCGGCGGGTCATTCAAACCGTTACCACGCTGCCCAATTTTGTAAGTTGGGTACTGGTATACGCTCTGGCCTATGCCATGTTCGCGGTGGACGACGGGTTTATCAACAACCTTCTCAAGAGGATGGGCCGTATAGATCAGGGAATAAACTTTTTGGCCAGTAACAGCCATATGTGGATTAAAATGTGGCTTTATACCTGCTGGAAGGGGCTTGGCTGGAGTTCCATTCTGTACATCGCATCCCTTTCTTCCGTTGATGAAACCCTTTACGAAGCGGCGGTAGTTGACGGTGCGGGGCGTTTCCAGAAGATATGGTACATCACCGTGCCCCATCTTATGCCTACTTTTTTTACCCTCATGGTACTTAATATCGCAAACCTTATCAATTCCGGTTTTGAGCAGTATTTTGTGTTCCAGAATGCCATCAATAAAGAAAGTATCGAAGTCCTCGACCTCTTTGTGTACAACAAAGGTATAGGCGGTTCCAGCAACAATATTTCCTATACTACGGCGGTGGGGATACTCAAATCGGTTATCAGCGTGATCCTGCTCTTTTTGGCGAACTGGTTTTCAAAGTTTGTACGGGACGAAAAGATCTTTTAGAGGAGCAAAGAAAGAAAGTATGAAGCGATTCAAAAAAACCACCGGTGACAGAATTTTCAACATCGTCAACATGACAATTTTCGGGCTTTTTGCCCTTATCTGCGCATGGCCTTTTTATTACGTTATCATCAATACCATAAGTAACAACAACGATGTCGCCATGGGCCGCATTGTATGGGTACCCCAGGGTATCCACTTTACCAACTATGGGAATGTCCTTCAGATGGCGGGTATTTACAATGCCGCCTTTATTTCGCTGAGCCGCACGGTAATCGGAACCATTTTCTCCGTACTCAGCGCGTCTTTTGTGGGCTACTGCATGACCAAAAATTACTTTTGGCACAAAAAGTTCTGGTACCGCTACATGATAGTTACCATGTACTTCAGCGCGGGCCTTATCCCCTGGTACATGATCATGCATGTCCTCCGCCTGAACAACAATTATCTGGCCTATATACTGCCGTCCCTGTCGCAGACCTTTAATATGATCCTGGTAAAAACCTATATTGAATCTCTGCCGGCCTCCCTTGAAGAATCCGCCGAAATAGACGGCGCCGGAAGTTTACGGCGCTTTTTTTCCATCGTAGTACCCCTTTCCACGCCGATACTGGCGACCATCGCCATATTCTCGGCGGTGGGCCACTGGAACAGCTACACCGATACGGTCTTCCTGGTAACCAGGGAAAATCTTTACACATTGCAGTATCTTCTTTACCGTTACCTTCACGAGTCTGAGCGCCTGGCCGCCATAATCAGGGCAAACCCGGAATTGTACAGGTTCCAGGATATATCGAAGGTGCTGACCCCTACGGCGATACGGTATACCGTGTCGGTGGTGGCGGTACTACCCATTCTCTGTGTTTATCCTTTCTTCCAGCGTTATTTTGTGAAGGGCATCATGATAGGCGCTGTGAAGGGGTAAAATATTTTTTTCAGGAGGAAAGTTATATGAAAAGCACTAATTTCACCCGTGCGTGCCTGGTTTTCGTGATAGTTTTCGCGTTAATTCCCGGCATGGTATTCGCAAGCGGCCAGTCAAGTTCCGCGAGATCCGGTGTTACCGAAGTCTCGGTATTCACCATGTGGTCAAACGGCCG
>JAISQR010000265.1 GCA_031274035.1 Treponema sp.
CGGGCTCATTCGTTACCTAACGATTGCTTTCGTGGGGGGGGGGTATCTTATTATTTACCAGAGAAACATCCATTATATTTGCCCTCCGTTTATTGTTTTGACTCAGGGGTATATCCCTGAGTCAAATACCTTACCAAAACAACATACCTAAGAACCCGCCTTTCGGCGGGGGAGTTTCAGCGCCCCGCGAACACTAGGTTCGACGCAGGCGGGTTCTTGGGCTGTTGCTTGATCCGTAGGCTTTGTATATACTCGCTTCCAGGGCCCGTCAAGCCTTTTTTTCGAATTTTCCGAGTTTTTTTCAAATCCGGCGGTCCCCGCCGCCATAGTTTTCGGCTATGGCCTTTTTAACCGCGTAATATGCGGGTTTGGGCTTACAGTCCTTGTCCACACTATTTGGATTTTGCCGCTTCCAAGAGCGCTTTCACCCCTTCAGCCTGGGCTTGCGCCTGGTTCCAATACCACTGGAAGATAGCGTCGGGACGGTAGGGGGCCATACCGGCGATCATCTCGTCACGGAACCTGGCGAATTCCGCGTCGCTGTTAGCCATAAGGACCTTGGGAAAGGCTTTGGCGGTGTACGCTTCAAGGCCGCTCCAATAAGTCTGAATATCATCGGGAAGCGAATCAAATTGGAGGAAGCCATACCCTTGGGTAATGGGCGTAGCGGACTGATACACATCCTGCAGTGTCTCCTTGCCGTAATAGGCGCAGAAATCCTTTATCGCCGCGTTCATACTTTTTATTACCGCCTGGGGCGAATATGTGGCAAGATTAATGCTGATGCCCGTAGCCGGATCAACCGTACCGCTGCCGTAACCCAGGAAGTGGTGGTAAATCCCCGCGCCGGTACGCAGATAGAATTCTCTGTCTCTCGTAGCGGTGTTGAGGTATTCTTCTGTGGGTACCGGCTTTCCATTAATCATATTCCAGAGAATTCCCTCGGGTCCATTAGTGGCAATCCGGGAAAATTCATGGGAGGATATATAGTCAAGAAGGGCTACCGCACGCTCGGGGTATTGAGTCTTTGAGGAAATCCCGTATTGACGTTCACCGCCAGTCATGACCGTCACCCGTGCTTCGCTTTTCTTGTTGAACGTAGGAAGGGATACAAAAGTATGGGGGCTTCCGGCCGCGGTAAATTCCGTATTGGCGCCTGTCGCTCTCCAGCCGGGAACTATATACATATACCTTCCGTCATAAACCTTACCCCTGTACATAGCCTCCTGCTGGGTAAAAGAATCGGGGTCAAACAAGCCCTTCTGCCACAGTTTGTTGTAGAAGGTCATAACCTTCCAATAATTGCTGTTGATATTGGTCAGTTGATTCATATTGACCATAGTGGAATCAGTTCCGTCGAGCGCAACGGTGAGGGCTCCTGCATAACTGAGATTCTCAGGCCATGTCTGGGTGTACTGAATCACCCACTCCCCGTATCCCTGCCCGTCGCCGAACCATGCGCCGGTAGCGTAGGTTTTGTTCCCGCTGAGGCTTGTCGGGCTCGCTTTGACCATCTGCTCAAGCACGTTGACCAGATCGGTTTCAAAGTTATCCAGCTTGGGATACCCAAGATTTGCATACACATCCCAAAGAATATAATTCCCCACCGTCGGCCATGTTCCGTTGTCCCAGCTTCCCCGGCACAAACCCCAGTTGACGAACTTCCCTTCGGGATTAGCGGTAGTTTTTCTGGTGGCCAGTTCATACATAAGATTGAAGTCAGGATCGTTTATTGAATACGGCGCGTAATCGGCCATATATGGACTGATGTCAAGCAGAGAGTTGGACGCTATCAACGCGTCGGTAACCGCCACAGTGGTATTGGTCGTAAAAAGATCGGGAAGATCCTGAGCGGCGACAAGAGCTGCAAGCTGGGTAGCCCAGTTGGCATCGTCAACACCGGTCAGGTCCAACTCAATGTTGAATTTCTTTTCCAGAAGCCGGGAAACCGGATCGGTCCTGCGTCCGTCTGCTTCGTCAGTATTACGCACGGTGGCGTATACAACCAGAGGCACGGTCTTGGTCAAATCATCCTTTCTGACGCCCGCGGCCGCGGTTCCTCCGCCGGATTGACTTCCGCCTCCCGCAAAGAGAGACAGACCCAAAAAAACTGTTCCTGCGAGTAACAACACTGTTTTTTTCACAACTTTCCTCCTGAAAATATTTTATTACGCCCTAGCCCTTTATGGCGCCGAGCATAATTCCTTTGGTAAAGTAGCGCTGCATAAAGGGATACACGCAAAGTATGGGCAGCACGGTAATAAAAGACATGGCCATACGGAGCCCCTCCGGGGGAACATCAATTCCCGAAGCGGCGGACATCGGATTGTTCCGCAGCGCTACAGCGGCATTGGTCTGCATAACCCTGTAAAGCATAAATTGCAGGCAGTGCAGGTTTCTTGCTTTACTGCCCAGCATATAGAAGAGATCGTCCGTCCAGGAATTCCATTGGCCTACCGCGGACCACACGATGAGACACGCCAAAATGGGCATGGTCAGGGGGACAATGAGCTTGTAATAAATCCGCATAACCCCCGCGCCGTCAATCTCGGCGGATTCCCACAGTGACGCCGGCATGGATTCAATATAGGTCTTGACCATGATAATATTGAACGCCGAAATCGCGCCGGGCACAATGTAGACTAAAAAGTTATTCCTGAAACCAAGGGCGCTGAGGAGTACATAGGTGGGAATAAAACCGCCGGAAAAGTACATGGTGAATATAAGAAAACGATAGATGAATTTCCGGGCCAGCATGTGCCGCCTGGTAATGATATAAGCCATAAAGCTGGCGCAAAAGGTCGAAAGCAGGGCGCCTGAAACGGTACGGGCGATGGAAATGAATATGGCCGAATTCAGTCCGCTGATATCAAGCATCTGGCGATAGGCTTCCAAATTGAAACCGACGGGAAGCAGAAAAACGCCGTTACCGATAGCCATGGAAGAAGAAACGGAATTGATAGCTATATACCAGAGGGGATAGATACAGGTAAAGGCATACAAACCTATCAAAAAAATATTAAGAACATTTGCGATCGGATTGATCTGGGTTTTCTCCAGTTTAGTCATGTATATACACGTCTCCTTGTCTAAAAAATCGTCTCACCCCGGATATACTTGGACATCCTGTTTGCTCCGGTAAGCAGAATGACGCTGATAATAGTTCTGAATATGCCTAACGCGGTGGAAAAAGAAAAATCTCCGTTGATAATCCCCATACGGTACACATAGGTATCGAATACTTCCAGCATTTCCCAGGTAATGCCGTTGCCAAAAAGCCAGTACTGTTCAAACCCGTTGGACAACATATTAGAAATACTCAACAAGAGCATTACGAAATAGGTAGGAGCAACCCCCGGCACCGTAATATGAATGATCTTCTGAAATCCACTACAGCCGTCTACATCCGCGGCCTGATAAAGTTCCTGATCGATCCCCATTATGGATGCCAGGTAGATAATTGCACCGTAACCGGTCCCCTTCCAGAGCCCCAGGGTAACCTGGACAACCCAGGCCGCCTTTACATTAGTCAAAACACTCAAGGGCCTGTCGATAATACCAAGCCCTATGAAAAGATGGTTAATCGCGCTGCTCTCAGAACCGATGAGGTAAAACATGACCGCGTAAACAAGAACCCAGGAGATAAAATTGGGGATGGACGTAAGGGTCTGTATGGATCTGGCATACAGCTTGTAGGGCACCTGGGTGATCATGATGGCGAAAGCTACCGGAACCCATGACATACCAATGCCGATTAAGTTGATACCCAGTGTATTCCGCAATACTTTCCAGAAATCAGTCCCCACAAAAATACGCTGGAAGTACCTTAACCCCGTAAATTCCGATTGAAAGATGGGAACCCCGGGCTGGTATTTAATAAACGCCAGGATCCAGCCAAAAATAGGAATGTACTTGAATACGATAACCGCGGCCAGAAAAGGCGACAAATAAGCCAGAAGAATCAATCCGGCTCTCTTTTTTCGGAAAAAACCGTGTTTGTCCTGTAATGCTGTTTTTGGATAAATATGATTCATACCGATCCCCCTCTATTGAGCCCACCGGGACGCCGGAAAACATAATTTAAACCGGGGAAAACACTTAACAG
>JAISQR010000276.1 GCA_031274035.1 Treponema sp.
ATAACAATGGCCTTAACAAAAGAACAGTTGGAAGAATTGAGGGAGTTTGACACCCCCACGGTTTGGAACGCCCTGGAAGGTTTCAAGCTCCGGCCCAATACCGCCGGTTTTACCTGGCCGGGAATGCTGTTGCGCACCCCAAATCAAAAACCCATGGTGGGTTATGCCGCGACCGCCAAGGTTTCCGGCATGGAAGCGCCCACAGCGGCGCAAAAGGATATGTTGTTCTCCTTTTTTGAGGATGTGCGGGCCATGGACGGCCCGGTAGTGGCGGTATTGCAGGACATTGACGAGCGGCCCATCGGTTCCTTTTGGGGGGAGGTACAGGCCACGAGCTTTAAGGCCCTGGGCGCGGTGGGAACCCTGACCCATGGCGGGGTGCGGGACCTTAACGAAGTGGGGCCTTTGGGCTTCTACTTCTTTTCTACCGACATTATGGTGGCCCGCGCGGAATCACATTTAGTAGAACGGGGCGGCCCTGTAGAGGTGTGCGGTATGACGGTAAAGCCCGGAGACCTCATCCACGCGGACTGCCACGGGGCGCTTGTCATTCCCGCACAGGCCGCCCCCGAATTAGCCGATGCCTGCCGCCGGGTATCGAAGGCGGAATTGTTTGTTTTGGAGCCTTGCCGGAAAGCCATTACCGAAGGCATTAAACCCAGTGTGGAACAGCTACGGCAATGGCGTGGCGAAATGGCGAAAAACCGGTAAACCTGAGCATAAGGAGATGTATGAAAATTGTAATTCTTGACGGCTATACGGAAAACCCCGGCGACCTGAGCTGGGAGGGGTTTGAAAAACTGGGGGAACTGACCGTATATGATCGCAGTTCCCTGACCGATCCTCAGGAGGCCATAAGCCGCATCGGAAACGCGGACGCGGTGATCACCAATAAAACCCCCATTACCGCGGAAGTTATCAATACCTGCCCTTCAATAAGATATATCGGGGTTCTTGCCACGGGTTACAATGTGGTGGACGTTGCCGCCGCCAAAGGCCGGGGCATACCGGTATGCAATATTCCTACCTACGGAACCGACGCGGTCGGCCAGTTTGCCATAGCACTTTTGCTGGAGGTCTGCCACCACATAGGTCATCATGACGAAGCCGTAAAAGAAGGGCGGTGGGAAAAAAATCCCGACTGGTGTTTCTGGGATTTTCCCTTGATTGAATTGGCCGGCAAAACCATGGGCATTATCGGTTTCGGCCGTATTGGACAAAGCACCGGAAAAATCGCAAAAGCCCTGAACATGAAGGTCATCGCCAACGACGGATACCCCAACGAAGTAGGTAAAAGTATTGCCGATTATGTCAGCCTGGACGATCTTTTTGCCCGGTCCCATGTCATTGCCCTGCACTGTCCCCTCTTTGCTGAAACCCAGGGGATCATCAACAAAACCAATATCGCGAAGATGCGGGACGGGGTGATCATCCTGAATAATTCACGGGGTCCCCTGGTGGTGGAGCAGGATCTGGCGGACGCCCTTAATTCCGGCAAGGTCGACGCCGCGGGGCTTGACGTTGTTTCTACCGAACCGATACAAGGGGACAATCCCCTGCTCAGGGCAAAAAACTGTATCATCACCCCCCATATATCCTGGGCACCGAAGGAAAGCCGTCAACGCCTTATGGACATTGCGGTGGAAAACTTTGCCGCCTTTATCAGGGGGGTTCCGGTAAATGCGGTTAATTGAGTAATATAGGATTATTATTTGAGCTAATTTCAAAATCAGGGGGAAATATTTGCGCTTGCCGAAAAATTATGTGATATGAACAGCAACGAGCAGAATGAGAAATTTACGAAAATGACTACGGAACCGGTCGGGTGCCTGATTGTCAGCCTTGCTATTCCTTCGGCGGTCATCATGCTTATTACCGCCCTGTACAATATGGCGGATACGTTTTTTGTCAGTTTTCTGGGAACCAGCGCGACGGCGGCGGTCGGCATTGGATTCCCCCTTATGGCGGTGATACAGGCTATCGGATTTTTTTTCGGGCACGGGACAGGTAATTATATTGCCCGTGAGCTTGGAGCGAAAAACCATGAAAACGCCTCAAGGATGGCGGCGACCGGCTTTTTTTCGGCATTTTTTGCCGGTATCCTTCTTGCGGTTTTTGGCATCCTGTTTTTGAATCCCCTGATACGTCTGCTTGGCGCTACGGATACTATCCTTCCCTTCGCCCGTGCATATCTGCGTTTTATTCTTATCGGCGCTCCTTTCATGATATGTTCCCTCATGCAAAACAATTTGCTGCGTTACCAGGGAAGTTCTTTTTACGGTATGATAGGCATGCTTGCCGGGGCGCTTATCAATATTGCCCTTGATCCCCTCTTTATTTTTGTTTTTCGCTGGGGAATAGCCGGAGCGTCTTTTGCGACAATGATCAGCCAGTTTATCAGTTTTATGGTACTTTTTATATATTCTTCACGAAAAAACGTACGCATACAGTTCAAGCATTTTTCTCCGGATTTGGCGAATTATAAAGAAATTATACGAGGCGGGCTGCCCTCCCTGATGCGGCAGGGGATAGCCGGCGTATCCGGTATCTGCATGAATAATTTTGCCGGAGGCTACGGCGATGAAGCTATCGCGGCAATTGCGATAGTACAGCGCGTTTTTATGATGGCTGCATCCCTTGTGGGCGGTATAGGGCAGGGATTTCAGCCGGTGTGCGGTTTTAATTACGGGGCAAAATTATTCGGCCGCGTTAAACAGGGTTTCCGGTTTTCCCTTACCGTCATGACAATCCCGCTTTTACCTATCGGCATTTTGGGTTTTATATTCTCGCCCCGGATAATCTCGGGTTTCAGACCGGATGATCCATATCTCATAGAAATCGGAACCAGAGCATTCCGGTATCAGTGTTTTACCGTTCCTTTGCTGGGGTGGATAACCATCAATAACATGATGATGCAGACTATCGGTAAGGCTTTCAAGGCAAGCCTCTTGGCAATAGCCCGCCAGGGGCTATTTATGCTGCCTTTGCTGTTCCTACTCAAGCCGCTTTTCGGGCTTACCGGGATTTTGATAAGCCAGCCCATTGCCGATCTTTTTTCGTTCGTTTTATCAATTCCGCTTTCTGTCAGCGTTTTTCGTGAAATGAAACAAAATGCGGAATTGCTGTGAACCTCTATGAATTGGAAAATTATTGCAACTTTTTTTATTGTTTCTTGTCATAAGAAATGCTAAATGGAGGGCATAATGGGCAGTATTCGGAATGTCGGCGTTTTTGGTGATTCTATTTTAAAGGGGATACAGATAGATGATGAAAATAACCGGTATCGTGTAATGAATAATATTGATTTTGAGCAAATAAGTATTAAACATCAGCTTTTAATAAAGAATTACTCATTGTTTGGCTGCACCGTAAAAAAAGGATGTTCTATGCTGCAAAAACGTCTCGAAAACGGAAAATCTTATGATATTGTTGTTATAGAATATGGCGGAAATGACTGCGATTTTAACTGGAAAGATATTGCGGATAATCCTTACAAAGAACACACGCCTAATACGCCTCTTGACGTTTTTTATAGAACATATCGCCAGATTATCAGGGTGCTTAAAGAAAAATGTGTTATACCGATATTGACTAACCTTCCGCCCCTTGAACCGCAAAAGTTTTTCAACTGGTTTTGTAAGGGATTAAATAAAGACAATGTACTAAAATGGCTGGGGGCTGTCAATTCTATTTACCGGGTTCAGGAAACTTATTCAAGAATGATAGAAGAGATTGCCTTTGAGACAAGAACGCATTTAGCCGATATACGAAGCGCGTTTTTGGAACATAAACAGCTAGACGCTTTATTATGTGAAGACGGGACACACCCAAATTCGGAAGGGCAAAGGCTTATTACGGAAACTTTTTTGAATTTCAAATTACAGGAAATGCCGGCTTAAAAATTAAAAGCGCCCTTACCATTTATTACGCCCGGCGAACGGTCTGACCGGCAACCGTTTAAAGCCAAAAATTGCACAAAACTCGTATATAAAACGCTTTAGCCCGGCTTCATGACAATGAAACCGGTGCAGCAGCCCCTTCCCCGCATACCCTATTTTTTATTGCCTCAATACCTAACATTACACAAATTCCCTAATTACGTGCCGTGATGAAGCCTTTACCCTGTACCTATGGCACGCGGACACGGAACGGAAGAAAACTCCCTTTATTCGCTTATCCCCTTTGAGGATTTCAAGGCTTTGTTGGGCGTTGATGACCGGGAAGACTGCCTGGATTTTGCATCCATGCAAAATCCAGGCCATGAGTTTTTGCCATGCAAAAACTCAACAACTTTATTCCAGCCGCCATCCTTGGCGGCTTTCTGCCTTGCAACGGCAACTTTCACCATTGAGCAATACTGCAAGCGGCGGCTTTTACTCAAAAAACATACCGATTACCTCACCTTTACGGGGGGATACCTCTTTAGCCTCCGAGAATACCCGGTGAGAAGGGTCTTGAGCGTCCATGTGGATAAAGGCCGTGTTTTTGGGGCGGAGTCTCTTGTCAATCCTGAACATTACTATTGCCTCCCTGACGAAGGGGTTTTTGAGGA
>JAISQR010000329.1 GCA_031274035.1 Treponema sp.
GCGAACCGAAGGTTCGATTATACCTTACAAACTCCGAATACTCGAAGAGTACAGCATGCCCATTGATCGGGATTTTTTGCATATTCATGCAAAAAATCCACAAGTGCAACAGGCTGCTAAGAGGGGGAATGTCTCTGAAATAGGGGAGTACGCGCCGAACGGGAAGGGCTGAACAAGGCGAACGGTAGTTCGCACGGAGTCTCAAGAAATGAGAAAAAGGCGGAGCAATGTGTAGAGAGCAGAAAACGGTAAACCCTCCAAACAAGGGAAACCGACTGACCGACGGGAAATAGAATAGAACCCTAAGGACCGCAGGGAGCACCGGAAACCACGGGCGGGGACAGCGGAGTGGGGCTAAAGCCCTACTCTACGAAAGAATAGGCTTGCTCCTTAAATTACAGGCCCCTATTCCCACCCATTGAACTGCCGTGTACGGAATCTGTACGCACGGTGGGTGGTATGGAGGACGGCTGCTCAATTAATGGGCAGCCTCTTACTCGATTTTATCATAGTTTTTGGAAAAACGGTATCTCTAAAAACCGGTTAGTTTTTTAGAGATACCCATAATTCATTCCTCTACAGGTATTTTGGTTTACGGCCCCTTTTTGCTTTGGGCTTATCCTCTCCGGCCTGTTCTACTATTTTCCGCGGCCGGCCGCGCTTCCCTGCTTGCTTGCCTTCGGGCGGCTCTGTTTTCACAGTCTGTTTGGGCTTTCTGCCTCTCTTGACCGCACCGGATGATTCCTCTGTTTCCGCGGCCTGTTTGGACTTCCGGCCTCCGCGGGAAACTTTTTCCGCGGAAAAAGCGATATCCGCCGTACTTGCGGCCGATCCGGCCTTCCTGCCGCGCTTTCCGCTCTTTTGTGCAGAAGCGCCTTCATCGTTACCGCTGTTCCTAATCACCGCCTGAGCCGCCGCAAGCCGGGCCAGCGGCACACGGAACGGCGAACAGGAAACATAGTTCAAACCAATACGGAAACAGAAATCAATAGTCTGGGGATCGCCGCCGTGTTCTCCGCAGATGCCCAGTTTAAGATCAGGATTCGTAGAACGCCCTTCCCTTATCGCATAACGCATAAGGCCGCCTACACCGTCCTCGTCTATCGATTTAAACGGATCAACATCAAGTACCTTCTTTTCAAGATAAACCGGCATAAAGGACGCCACATCATCACGGCTGAAAGCAAAAGTCATTTGCGTTAGATCGTTTGTACCAAAGCTGAAGAAGTCCGCGTCGCGGGCAACTTTCTTTGCGGAGATAGCGGCGCGGGGAACTTCAATCATCGTGCCGATCTTGATATGAATATCCACGCCGGCCTTTTCAAACACCCTTTTTAATACCGCTTCTGCGTTGATGCGGAGCAGGGCAATTTCACGATGGCTGACTACAATAGGAATCATGATCTCAGGATCAACAGGAATATTCTTTTTAACACAATCCACGGCAGCCTGTGCAATGGCTTCTACCTGCATATCGTAAATTTCAGGATAGGTAATTGCAAGACGGCAGCCCCGGTGTCCAAGCATAGGATTAGCTTCACGGAGTTTTTCTATCCGCGGGATAAGGCTTTCCGCTTCTACACCCAGATGCGCCGCCAGTTCATCGATCTCTTCCTGAGTATGGGGAACGAATTCATGCAGCGGCGGATCCAATAAACGGATTGTTACCGGACGGCCTTCCATTGCCTTGAAGATACCGAAGAAATCTTTCTTTTGAAGGGGAAGTATCTTTTTAAGCTGCTGTTTGCGATCCTCCGCGGAATCCGCCATGATCATTGCCCTGAAATGGATAAGTTTATCCTTATCAAAGAACATGTGCTCGGTACGGCAAAGCCCTACGCCCTGAGCGCCGAATGCAAAAGCGCGCTTTGCATCATCGGGCTGATCCGCATTGGTCCGTACTTCAAACCCCTGGATGCTTCCGCGTTTCGACTCGGCGCGCACCTCATCGCACCACTGCAAAAAAGCACTCATATCCTTGGAAATATTCGGCACTACCAGGGGCAGTTGGCCTTCGTACACTTCACCGGTAGAACCGTCAATGGTAAGCCAATCACCTTCGCTAAATCTTTTATCGCCGACAAGAACCTCTTTATCTTCCACCGTAACGCCCTTTGCGCCCGATACACAGGGTCTTCCCATACCGCGGGCAACAACCGCCGCATGACTTGTCATACCTCCTGTAGAGGTAAGAATCCCCTGCGAAACAACCATACCGCCGATATCTTCGGGGCTTGTATCCTTGCGGACAAGCAAAACTTTTTCTCCGCGCTCGTGCCATGCTTCTGCATCCTGGGCGGAAAATACAATCCTACCGCAGGCCGCACCCGGCGATGCGTTAAGTCCTTTTGTAAGGGAATCGGCCTTTTTAAGCGCGTCAGAATTAATTTGATGATGGAGCAATTGATCAAGATGAGTGGAAGTTACCCTGAGTATGGCCTGATTCTTGTCGATAAGCCCTTCGGCCGCCATATCCACCGCACATTTAACCGCCGCGGTTCCGGTACGTTTGCCGTTCCTTGTCTGAAGGATAAAGAGTTTACCCTGCTGTATCGTAAACTCCATATCCTGCATATCTTTAAAATGATCCTCCAGTTTATCCTTGATAGCTACAAGCTCTTTATAGATAACAGGATTCTTTTTGGCAAGCGTATTCATCTTTTCCGGCGTCCTGATTCCCGCGACGACATCTTCACCCTGGGCATTCATAAGGTATTCACCGTAGAATTCCTTTTTACCAGTTGAAGGATCGCGGCTGAAACAAACACCCGTACCGGAATCGTCCCCAAAATTACCGAATACCATGGACTGAACATTTACCGCGGTTCCCTTAACATTTGTTATGCCTTCAAGCTGCCGGTATTTTATCGCGCGTTCGTTCATCCACGATCCGAACACCGCGTCAATTGAACCCCAGAGCTGTTCAAGGGGATCCTGGGGAAATTCTTTTTTAACGGTTTTTTTAACGATCTTTTTGTAAATCTCTACAAGCGATTCCAAATCATTTTCGGTTAATTCGGTATCAAGCTGTACATTTTGTTCTGCTTTAAGTTCTGTAAGAGCTTTTTCAAATTCTTCATGGGGCACAGCCATTACTACATCGCCGTACATTTGAATAAAGCGCCGGTACGCATCCCAGGCAAAGCGGAGGTTCCCTGTTTTTTCCGCAAGTCCCCTAACCGATTTATCATTCATACCAAGATTGAGGATAGTATCCATCATGCCGGGCATAGAAACCGTTGCGCCTGAACGCACAGAAACCAAAAGGGGATCATCAGGATCGCCGAGTTTTTTTCCCATCAGCTTTTCTAATTTTCTAAGCATCGAAAGAACTTCGTCTTCCAACCCTTCAGGATACTGTTTGCCATTTTCATAAAACGCGGCGCAAACCTCAGTTGAAATTGTAAAACCAGGCGGAACGGGGATTCCCAAGTTAGTCATTTCCGCAAGATTAGCGCCTTTCCCGCCGAGAATATCCTTCATCTCAGCTTTGCCCTCGGCTTTACCATTTCCAAAAAAATAGACATTTTTCTGCTTTGCCATTAAAAACCTCCATGTTATTTAAATAATAACATAAAAAAATAATTATGAAAAGAGGAAAACAAATTAAATTGAAAATAATTATTTATATTTGAGATGGTTCCAAAATCTGACATTTTAGAACCGCCTTATTTATTGGAACGCGCGGGTGTAATACCCAAGAGAGCTCGCTAAGAACCCGCTAAGAACCCGCTCACTGGTTCGCGTGGGACCTTTAGTGCGAGGTAGTTCATCAATTTTATAATATTTTTTAATGAATTACTCTGCGTTCCAATAAATGCAACTACTCAGACCTCACGGAGATAGCTGCAACCGGCGTAATGAGCCGCCGGTTGGAACGAAAGGGGCGGAACCCCTTTGTTAAAAGTAATTGGAAACACGCATAAAAAATCGCGGATCTGAATAGTTACTAAAATATTTTCACAAGTTCATTCTTTACTCCCCTTCCATCCTTCTTTATTCCCTGTTATAATAGAAGTATGAATTATTCAGAACTTCCTGTGTACAAACACAAAGAACGTATACTTGCCGCCCTTGAGAATAATCAGACGGCAGTAGTAGAAAGCCCCACAGGTTCAGGAAAAACAACCCAATTACCCGTAATTTTAAATGATGCGGGCTACGGTATGCATGGTATTATAGGCGTAACTCAGCCCAGGAGAATTGCGGCAGTTTCGGTAAGCGAATTTATTGCACGGCAACTGGGAACGCGGATTCCCGGCATTGTAGGTTACAAGATGCGTTTTGAAGATAAAACAAATCAGGATACCAAAATAAAGATAATGACAGACGGAATACTGCTCCAGGAAATGAAGCTGGACCCCTGGCTTTCAAAGTACAGTTGTATTGTGGTTGACGAGGCGCATGAACGGAGCCTTAATATTGATTTTATCCTGGGGCTTTTAAAAAGGATCCTTGAAATACGGAAAGAATTCAAGGTAATTGTTTCTTCGGCAACTATAAACGCCGAGGTTTTTTCCGAATATTTTGGAGAATGTCCTATTGTAAAAATTGAAGCGCAAACTTTTCCTGTAACGCTCATCTACGATCCCCCCGCGGTAGATTCAATCCCCAATAATTCCCAGCCTATGCGGGACGGCAGAAAATTACCCGGTACATCTTCGTCCACCGGCAATACCGCCGAAGATGCCCTGCTCGGTAAAATCGAAAGTATTGTGGAGCGTTTTATAAGCGAAGAGCGGAAAGGAGATATACTTATCTTTCTTTCAGGCGAAAAAATGATTAAAGAATGCATGAAAAGGCTTACCTTTACCCCGGCGGGCGCTTACCTGCATCTTATCCCCCTCTATGGACGCCTTGGCAAGGAGGAACAGGAAAAAGTTTTTGAAGAAGCTCCCCAAGGAAAAACAAAAACAGTTATTTCCACCAATATAGCCGAAACTTCGCTGACTATCGACGGCATTACCGCGGTGATAGATTCGGGATTTTCAAAATTGAATTACTATAATCCGCGGACATTTACATCAAGCCTTATTGAAGCGCCTATTTCCAAAGCCTCGGCAAATCAGAGGAAGGGCAGGGCGGGGCGTACGCGGGAAGGAACCTGCTATCGGCTTTACAACAGGAAAGATTTTGAAAACCGTATTCTCTTTACCGTCGAGGAAATTTACCGTACCGATCTTTCCGAAGTGGTACTGCGTATGGCCGAGCTTGGCATTATTCCTTTTGAAGAATTCGACTTTATTTCACCGCCGGGCCGCGAAGGACTTATCGCCGCGATTGAAACACTAAACCTATTGGGCGCCCTCGAAAAGGACAACACTCTTTCAAGGATAGGTAAACTTATGACGGAATTTCCCCTTGCCCCGCGGCAGTCGCGTATTATTGTTGAAGCAATTCTAAAATACCCCAATTTAATAGAAGAAACCATCATCGCCGCCGCGTTTCTTTCTACCCAGAGCCCCTATATACTGCCGCCGGGGGAAGAAACCGACGCGCGCCAGGCGCATCACCGTTTCCGCGATCCTGACGGGGATTTTGTGTCCTATCTAAAATTATACCACGCATACATGGACGCGCCGTCTAAAACAAAATTCTCTGAAAGAAACTACCTTGACGAGAAGGCTATGGCTGAAATTGCCAATGTGGTGTTCCAGCTTGAAGAGATCGTTTCTGCTTTAAAGATACCTATTTTATCAGGCGGGAGTGTTGAAGACTACCTCTGCGCGGTAGCCCGCGGTTTTATCCAGTTTGTTTGCGTCCGCGAAGGCCGCGATATGTACCGAACCCTTACCGCCGACCGCATTTTAATTCACCCAGGTTCGGTGATGTTTAAAATGGATCCGCAGTTTATTGTTGCGGGCGAAATTGTACGGACAACCCGCATGTATGCCATGTCCGTCTCGCCGCTTTCAAAAAGCGCGCTTGAAAAGATAAGCCCGCAGTTGTTTAGTACTTTCGGGGCAATGCCGGACCGCCGGGAAAGGCGGAAGGAAACAGTTGAAAAAACGGATCAAGGGCGGATCCGGGGAGCAAAGGTCTTTGCAAATCATGTGGGCATAGGCAGTGAAGTGTTTGAAGTTGAAAATATTAAAGGGAAAAAACACCTGCTGCTTCCCTGGGAAAAATGTATTAAATTAAAAAAATATATAGAAGAAATAAATGCCAGGAAGGATCCGCTTTACAAAGGTTTACGGGGAACTATCGTTTTTGAAGATACATATACTCTTCTAAGAGGGGAAAAACTCAAAACTATCCTTACGCTGCTCCCTGCTCTTGATCTGAGCGGTGTTATTGAAAAGAAATGGCCCGCAAAAAAACATTTTAATTCATGGGAAAACCTTGAAGAACTTTTAGAACAACTGCCCATCCTTTTAAGCACGGCTCTCTGGAGGAAAGACAGAAAGGAACTCGGTTTTTTAAGCCTCTGCAACGACGGGGAAGGCGTCTACCGTATTGTCTGCACGCGGGGGTTTCATACGGGCTTAAACGAAAGTCTTGCGAGCCTTGAAGCGCTTATTGATGAAATGGGAGAAGAGGTTGATATTGGAATCAAACATATTGTCAATCAGACCTACCGCCGGCTTTCGGACTTGATATAACTTATGTTAGAGAGTAGAGAGCAAGTCCTTCTCGGCTCTCCTCCAGTTCCCTAAAACAATCCACCAGGAAGGAATTGAGCAGCATGCGGCCTTCCCTGTTCAAGGCTGTTTTTTTATTTTCAAGCAGACCCTTGGAACGCCATTTTCCAAGGGTCTGCGGAATAAACCCGTCAATGCCGTATCCAAATCTTTTTTTAAATAATTTTTCGTCCGGCCCTTCTATATACCGGAAGCCCATAAGAAGATGCTCTTTTATCAGTGTGCGCCGGTCAAGCTCTTCCCTAATACACGGCGCTTCTCCCCCGCCCGTTGTTTCATAAAAACGGATATACCCTTCAACATCGGCATGGTACGTAACGCGCGTACCGGTTCCTGTTTTATCGCAGATAAGGGTGCCCGATGCGGAAGGGCCCGCGCCCAGCCAATTTTCCATACGCCAGTAGCGTATATTGTGGCGGCTTTGTTTCCCCGGCAGGGAAAAATTGGAAATTTCGTACTGATAAAAACCTGAACTTTCAAGAAAATCCCGCCCGGTAAGCCAGAGCCTATCGGCTTCATCTTCATCTGGAAGGATTATTTTTTTATCTGAATAAAGACTGTTTCCTAACGGATTTTTTTTTTACGGAATTGTTTTTTTCCCAGCGGCGTGTCCTCTTCTACCGTAAGCGCATAAAGAGAAACATGGGCCGGTTCAAACAAAAGGATCGTTTCAAGATCGTCGAGTAATAACTCTTCACTCTGAAAGGGCAGACCGCTCATAATATCCGCGCAAAAATTTCCTGAAAAAAGATACGCCGCTATCTCAAGTTTTTCCCGATCCGGTTTTCCCTGTCTCCGTACCGCGCTCCGCGCGGCTTCGCAGAAGGTCTGTACGCCCATGCTGATACGGGTAACACCGTGCGATCTGCAAGCATCAAGGAATTCCCTGCCGGCTGATTCGGGGTTTAGCTCTATGGTAAATTCTTCGGGTGTATTCGGCAGCAGGGGGAAAAGGCCGTTCAATAAAAGCCTAATCCCGGATGCCCCCAGGAGCGAGGGCGTACCTCCGCCTATATATACGGTGGGCACCTCACGTATTCCAAAATACTTTAATTGTCCTGCAACATCGGCAAGAAGAGCAGGAACAAACTGTTCCGGTATTCCGTCAGCCTTTTGAACCGGAACAGAATAAAAATCGCAGTAATCGCATTTACTTATACAAAAGGGAATGTGAAGATAAAGCGATGCGGAAGATGCGCCCATACCCCATACCTCGAATATTACCGTTATTGCGGCTCCCCGCGTTCCAATAAACAGGCTTAAACTGGAATCAACTATACCGTCAATTTTTCAATTTAAACGGCCAACATTTTTTATCCTCATGGTACTTCTTCTATTTGCTTAACACCGCGTTTATCTTCGCAAGCAGCACTTCTTTCTCCACGGGCTTCTTTATATAGCTCTCCGCCCCAAGATTAATCGCCTGTGCAATTGTCTTAAAATCGGTTTCCGAAGAAACAAAAATAACCGGGGTCTTTTCATACCATGTCTGCTTCTTCGAGTAATCAAGAAATTCGATACCGCTCATCCCCGGCATCAACACATCCAGCAGGATAAGATCGAACTTCATCTGATGCAGCAGAGCAAAGGCCCGCGCCGTTGTTCTTGCGGGATAGACTTCGTAACCCTCATCTATCAGAAGCTCCACAATCATGTTCAGAACTTCCGATTGATCATCGACCGCCAAAATTGTCTTCATAACTCACCTCCTGTAATAACACTGTCATCCGGCCTTACTTAACCGGCCTTCATTTTTTCAGCGATGATGCGCAGCTTTTCCACCGCCTCATCGTAGTCCATAGATATGGCAAGACTCACAGCTTCCGCTGTGGCGGAAGCCAGGCTTTCAACGAAACCGGCGGGCGCGTCCGCTATTGAAAAATTCTCCACCTCCTTCGCGGCCGCCTTGACCCGCGCCGGAAGCCCCTCCTCGCATATTTCCGCAAAATCCGCCAGCTTTGCCGCAAAATCCGCCGCGCTTATCCCGGTTTTTGAAGAAACCGCTTCTTCAGCGAAAAGCGATGTCCCCCGCAGGGCCTCGTTGAAAGCGCCAAGGGCGGCGCAGAAGGCTTCTGTTTCCACGCGGCAAAGAACGGGATCAGCGCTTTTTGAATCGTCTTCCAGCCTTTTCCCCCATTCCGAAAGGGACGCGGCCCCGATAGCGGCGCATACGCCCTTAAACCCGTGGACCTGCACAGTATAGGGTTTCCAGTCTTCCGCCTCAAGGCTTTTTCGGAGGACCGCGCAGCCCTTATCAAGGCCCGCGGAAAAGAGCTTCAGCGTTTCCCGGTAGGTAGTAAAACTTCCCGCGGCATAGCGAAGCCCCTGTTCGGCATTCAGTATCGAAATGTCCGCCAATTCTTCAAGTATCTTTTTATATTGATATTCGACCGTATTACCGTCATCCGCGGCAGCCTTTTCTTCCTCTATGGTGTATTTTTCTTCGCTCAGAAAATTTTTCAGCGCGGCGTTCAGGGCGGCCCCTTCTATGGGTTTGGAGATAAACCCGTTCATGCCGGAAGCGAGGAAGAGTTCAGCGGCGCCCTGAACCGCGTTGGCGGAAAGTGCGATAACGGGAATGGTTACATAAGGAGAAGCGGCCTCCCCTCCGGCAAGGGCGCGGATACGTTTTACCGCCTCAATGCCGTCCAGGTCGGGCATCATGTGATCCATAAAAACAATATCGTAGGGACGGCCCTCCTCCACGCTTTTCCGTACCTTCTCCACCGCCTCAAAGCCCCCCTCGGCGGTTTCGGATTCTATCCGGTGCTTGGACAGGAAGCCCAGCGCTACGGTCAGGTTCGCCGGAACATCATCGACCACCAGCGTCCGCACCCCTTTCTTCGCTATCACGGAGGGCATATCCTGTTCGGCGCTTTGCACTTTACCGGGATCGCCGGGGACCAGGGGCAGATAGACCGTGAAAGTGGAACCCTGACCGTAGAGGCTTTTTACTTCGATATGGCCGTCCATCATGGAAACGAGGTTTTTGGTAATGGCAAGCCCCAGCCCCGTTCCCGTAACGCCCCTGTTTTTCAGAGCGTCCAGTTGCTGGAAATCACCAAAAAGTTTGGGAATATCTTCCTCTTTTATGCCGATACCCGAATCCGAAACCTCCGCGATAATATATTCGGTTTCGGCGTCTCCCCACCTGCCCTGGGTAAGGGTAAAGGATACATAGCCTGTTTTTGTGTACTTTACCGCGTTGTTGACAATATTGGTAAAAATCTGCCGTATCCGTGTCTCGTCCCCGTAAAGAATTTCCGGCACCGTCAGGTCGCGGCTCCGTCTGAATTCAAGACTCTTCCCCTGGGCGATGAATTCGCACATGGAAGCGATACTGTCGTAGAGGACGCGCACATTGTAATGCACCGGCACTAATTCGAGCTTTCCGGCCTCTATCTTTGAGAAGTCCAGAATGTCGTTAATGATGGTGAGCAGCGACCGGGACATCTTTTTAATGTCCTCGAAATAGCCCTTCTGGAGGGGGGTAAGGTTTTCCGTGGGCATGAGATCGCTCATGCCGATGATGGCGTTCATGGGGGTGCGGATTTCGTGGCTCATCTTGGCCAGGAATTCGCTCTTGGCGGAACTGGCCCGCTCCGCTTCCTCCTTGGCGCCGATGACCTCCTCAATATCGTGGAGCAGCAGCATGGCCCCCTCGTTGTGCCCCTTGTCGTCATTCATGGGGGTAAAGTGCAGTGCGTAACGCCGGGGTTTTCCAGACCCGGCAATGTCAAAAACCTCCTCCATGGACACCGGCTTGGAGTCCCGGATGGAATCATGGAAGGTCTGATGCAGCTTTTCCGCGAAGGCGGCGTCGGTAAAACGGTCAAAGACCTCCCGGTAATGCCGGCCGTTGATAAGCTCAAAGCTGGCGATATTTGCCAGCTTCAAAAAAGCGTCGGTACAGTAGGCAAAGGAGCCGTTGGTGTTAAAAAGGATGATAATATCGGGGCTGTTTCCCAGGAGCAGCCTCATATAGGTATCCCGTTTAAGCTGTTCCGCGGTCCTCATGGCGGACAGGTTGTTTTCCGCCAATGCCAGGGCCTTATTCCGCTCAATGGTGTCCTGGAGCCGTTTTAACTGCCGTGTAAAAACAAAATTTTCCTTTTTCAGGGATCGGAACTGTTCCAAAAGCCCGGAGGGAATAGGCATCCCGGCTTCAAGGAGCGAAAAATCCGTTTTCTGAATAGGAGTGTCCACCGCGGCCCTCCTACAATACGCAGGCTATAAAGCTGAAGTTGTGCATGTGGTTCACCAGTTTTCCTTCCTCGCTTTCTGTGGGGCAGATTTCACCTCCGGCGTAACAAAACTGATACGGGACCCGGTTCCCCAGGAGGCCGGTAACTTTTTTCATCTCGTCGGCGCCGTTCAGACCCAATAGCACACTGCGGCTAAGGCAGGGATGCATAAGGATACCGTTAATATCCTTACACTCCAGGAGATGAGATACGGTGGTCTCCGCGGTTTCCATGATGCTCTCGTAATCCAGCGCCCCAATGGCCAAGGTGGCGTCCACGGGAACATTCGCGGCGCAGCGGGCATACCCTTCCGCCGTCATTTCGTAGGTGGCCATAGCCACCGGCTTACCTCCGTCGTTGTAATCAATCATAAAGGGAATGGACGCCCGTATCTTCTCTACGACCCCGTCCTTGGCAAACCCCAAGCTGCCCAAGTAGTCCGCCAGGGGCATGTTGTTCACCTTTTTCAGGATAACCCCGTCCGACTCGGTGATAGTGCCGCGCTCCTTCCTAATATTCCGTTCGGGAATGGCTGTAACAAAAAACCGGGGATGCACACCCCCCTCCATAAGGACAAAGGCCAAGGATTCCCGGTACGCCCTCCCGTTATGGATCACCTGGCTTTCCCTGAATTGTAAAGTCTGATCGCAGGAAAAGCTGCCGAAAACCGGCGTGTCCCCGCTTAACTTCTTAATCTCCGTAAAAAAATCGTAGACGCTCAGTTTATCCATGATAGGCGCGTAGGCCAGGATAAAACAGGGGGAATTTCCCAGCGTGTCTTTTGCCTGTTTAAAGGCCCCTCCCAGTTCCTGTTCCAGGTTTTCCTTCGTAACTTCCCCTGTTACCGCGCTGGAAAAACGGACATCATCGCTGGTAAGCACCGACAGGCTCAAATAATCCTGACCGTAAAGCCCTTTTACGGCGCTTCCCAGGGTCGTAACCCCCGCAATCTCAAAGGGAAGGGCCTTTTCCAGGGCTTCCAAAGCCCCCACGTCAATAAATTCATAGTTGCAGGCCAGAAGCCCGATGGAATTTGCAAGTAAATTCCGGGCAGGATCGAGCTGTTCAAGAATTTCAGAGGCCGCCGCATCGGGATCGTCGATCTGGCCGGTAATGGCGTTTAACATTCGGATCATATAATTACCCCTTATAGTATGCAGGCTATAAAGCTGAAGTTGTGCATGCGGTTCACCAATTTTCCTTCCTCGCTTTCGGTGGGGCAGATTTCACCCCCGGAGTAACAAAACTGATACGGGACCCGGTTCCCCAGGAGGCCGGTAATTTTTTTCATCTCATCGAAGCCGTTAAGCCCCAACAGCACACTGCGGCTAAGACAGGGGTACATAATGATACCGTTACTATCCTTGTACTCCAGAAGCCGGGATACGGTTGTCTCCGCGGTTTCCATAATGCTCTCGTAGTCCAGCGCCCCAATATTCAGGGTGGCGCCCACGGGAACATCCACGGAGCAGCGGGCGTAGCCTTCCGCCGTTATTTCGTATATCGCTATGGCTGCCGGCTTGGTCCCGTCGTTGTAGTTCACGATGAGGGGAACGGAGGACAACACCTCGACCGTCCCGTCTTTGGCAAGCCCCAAGCCGGTCAGGTAGTCTATCACCGGCATGTGATTCACCTGTTTCAGGATAGCCCCGTCGGAGTCGGTGATAGTGTCGCGCTGCTCCCGGATATTCCGCTCGGGGATGGAGGTAACAAAAAACCGGGGATGTACCTCCCCCTCCATAAGGACAAAGGCCATGGATTTCCGGTAGGCATTCCCGTTGTAGATCACACGGCTTTCATGAAAATCCAGGGTCTGATCGCTGGAAAAGCTTCCGAAAACCGGCGTATCGGCGCATATACGTTTAATCGTCCCGCAAAAAGCCGCACTCCCCAGGTTCGGTACGGAGGGCATGTAGGCCAGGATAAAAGCGGGGGAACTTCCCAGGGCGTCTTTTGCCCGGTTAAAGGCCCCGTCCGCCTCCTGCTCCAGGTTTTCTTTCGTAAGCTCTCCGGTTACCGCTCCGGAAAAACGGACGTCGTCGCTGGTAAGCGCCGAGAGGCTCAAATAATCCTGACCGTAAAGCCCCCCGGCCGCGCTTCCCAGTGTCGTAATCCCCGCAATCTCAAAGGGAAGGGCCTTTTCCAGGGCTTCCAAAGTCCCCACATCGATAAATTCATAGTTACAGGCCACCAGTCCGACGGAATTTTTGAGTAAATTCCGCTCCGGATCGATCTGTTCAAGAATTTCGGCCACCGCCGCGTCGGGATCATCGATCTGAGCGGTAATGGCGTTTAACATTCGGATCATAGATTACCCCTTATAATATGCAGGCTGTGAAGGTGAAATTATGTATATGGTTGACCAGTTTCCCTTCCTCGCTTTCGGTGGGACAAATTTCGCCCCCGGCGTAACAGATCTGGTACGGGACCTTTTCCCCCAGGATGCCGGTAATTTTCTTCATCTCATCGGAGCCGTTCGGCCCCAGCAGCATACTGCGGCTAAGACAGGGATACATAAGGATGCCCTGTATATCCTGGTACTCCAAAAGCCGGGATACGGTTGTTTCCGCGGTTTCCATGATGCTCTCGTAATCCAGCATCCCGATGGCCAGGGTTGCGTCCACGGGAACGTCCCCGGCGCAGCGGGCATAGCCTTCCGCCGTTACTTCGTATATCGCCATGGCTACCGGCTTGGTCCCGTCGTTGTAGTTCACCATGAAGGGAACGGAGGACGTTACCTCGACGGTCCCGTCTTTGGCAAGCCCCAGGCTGCCCAGGTAATCCATCACGGGCATGTTATTCACCTGTTTCAGCATAACCCCCTCGGAGTCGGTGATAACGGCGTGCTGCTTCTGTATATTCCGTTCGGGGATGGAGGTAACAAAAAACCGGGGATGCACATCCCCCTCCATAAGGATAAAGGCCATGGATTCCCGGTAGGCCTTCCCTTTGTAGATTACACGGCTTTCATGAAAATCCAGGGTCTGATCGCAGGAAAAGGTTCCAAAAACCGGCGTATCGGCGCATACCCGTTTAATACTCCTAAAAAAAGACGCGGCTTCCAGGTTGGGCATGATAGGCGGATAGGCCAGGATAAGGCTGGGGGAAGCTCCCAGGGCGTCTTTTGCCCGTTCAAAGGCCCCGCTCATCTCCTGTTCCAGGTTTTCGCCGGT
>JAISQR010000438.1 GCA_031274035.1 Treponema sp.
GGCACTATTCCAAGGCCGCGCCAATTTGTTTTTTCCTCTATCGTTCTGTAGCCGTCTTTGAAAAGCCCGGCATTGCCGCGAAAACGGTTGATTATAAAGCCCCGGATCATCGCGGCGTCATCCGGTTCGAGGATTACTTTTGTCCCCACCAAAGACGCGATAACGCCGCCCCTGTCAATGTCGCCCACAAGAATAACGGGCACATTTGCCGCCCGGGCGAAACCCATATTCGCGATATCGCCTTTCCTAAGGTTGATTTCCGCGGGGCTGCCCGCGCCTTCCACAACCACAATGTCGCTTTCAGCCTTTAACCTTCCAAAAGACCGCATAACTTTTTCCATAAAGGAAAATTGCGTGCCGAATTTATTAGCGTCCAGCTTGCCCGCGACTTGCCCCTGAACAATGATTTGCGTTTCGGTATCAGATTGAGGTTTTAAAAGCACAGGATTCATGTCCGTGGTTGGCTTTACCCTGCAAGCCAAAGCCTGCAAAGCCTGCGCGCGCCCGATTTCCCCGCCGTCTATCGTAGGTGCCGCGTTATTGGACATATTTTGGGACTTGAATGGCCGGACAGACAAACCCATATCGGCAAATACCCTGCAAAGTCCGGCCGCCAGAATGGACTTCCCGACATCAGACCCTGTACCCTGAAGCATAACCGCGCGCATAAAACACCTCTCTTAAAAAAATAACCTGAGACAGTTCCAAGATTCCAATTTTTGAATTGCTTCTTTGGAATAGACTCTATCCATAATATAGACACATTATGAGTAGATATGAAACCCGTTTTGTAGGAGAAGCCCTAATGATAAAGGCCGACTATCACATCGATCAAGTATATGAAAAATATCAAACAGGAGTTATAATGACGAAATCACGGTAATGGAAGGGAGAACAATATGAGCCAAATAGAAAAGGATCGTCAGATTTTACGCGAACTGGCAAAACAGGTTGCCGAAATTGCCGCCCTGCCGGTGCAGGAGGAAAAGAAACGCCTCTGGCGAAGCTTGAACAGTCTCAAACCCGAACGTCCCATGGTCCTCATCGATCAGGTGTGCTGGCACGAGATGAATGTGGAAGACAAGCTTACCCTGCGCTGCGAAGACGGGGATTGCAGGGACTATGAGCGGCATCTCCGCGGTATTCTGTACCGCTGGGAATATTTCCCCGTGGACATGGTGGTGGAGCCTTTCATCAGGGTGGGCAAGGCCATAAAGAACACGATGTTCGGCATGCACATTGAAGAAGAAACCCTGGCAACCGCGGCGGAGAATGACGTGGTCAGCCATAAATACGAAAACCAGTTCAACACGATTGACGATGTGAATGAGAAAATAAAGATGCCCCAGGTATCCCATGACGCCGCCAAGACAAAGTCCCGTCTTGAACAGGCGGAATATCTCTTTGACGGTATTATGCCTGTCCGGGCGGAGGGACACAGTCCCTATATTTCCATCTGGGATAATATAGCCATGTGGATGGGGGTTGAACCGGCCCTGTACGCCATGGTGGATAACCCCGACATGATGCACGCCCTTGTTAAGAGAATGGCCTGCGGGTATCAGACCATGGTTGATCAAATGGTGGAACAGAACCTCCTTTGCCGGCCCCAGCCGTCGATTCACTGTTCCGGCGCGTTTACCGATGAACTTCCGGCTCCCGGTTACAATCCTGAATCTCCGAGGACGCAGGATATTTGGACCTGCGGTTTGGCGCAGATGCTGGGTACGGTATCGCCCGCCATGTACAAGGAATTTGAAATCGACTACGTTATCCCGATTTTTGAACGCTTCGGCCTCATCTATTACGGCTGCTGCGATCCCCTCCACGACAGGATGGATGTAATCAGGCTGATACCCCATCTGCGGAAAGTTTCCATGAGTCCCTGGGTGGACAAGGAGATCGGCGCCCGGAAAATCAACGGCGATTTAGTGTTCTCCAATAAGCCGAGTCCCGCCTACGTGGCGGTAGCTTCGTTTGACGGGGATTTGATCCGAAAGGATCTTACTGAAACCAGGGAAATCTGCCGCCGCCATAACTGCCCTTTGGAATTTATCCTGAAAGACATCAGCACCGTTCACAACGAGCCGGAACGGCTCAAGAAGTGGGCCGATATAGCGATGGAAGTTGTTTCGCAATAATAGTGTTAATGGGCAGTGTTAAGGGATAGACAGGTAACGAATAATATGCTATAGAGGAAAGCAATGGACATAACAAAGATCGATAAAAACTTTCTTGCCGAGAAATTGGGCGGCGTCGATATTAGTTTTTATGACGCACGGGAAAAACCTTTCCGTATATACGGCCTTATGTACAGCCCGGAACAGGGGCTCTTCCACCGCTTTCCGTTGAAACTGGCTCAAAGCATAAGCGAGGGTGTCGGGGAACTTGTGACCCATACATCAGGCGGCAGGGTCCGGTTTAAAAGCGATTCTCCCTATGTCGCGATAAAATGCCTTATGCGAAGCCGTACTGAATTTCCCCATATGCCCCAGACCGGGACAAGCGGTTTTTCCCTCTATGTCGACGGCCTTTTCTACAGGGTTTTTACCCCTTCCCTCCCTATCCCCGTTGACGCGGACAAGGGTTACGAAGGGATCGTCCATTTCCCCGATTCGAGAATGAGGGATATAACGATTTATTTTCCCCTGTACAACGGCGTCGACGGCCTTTTAATCGGGCTTGAAAAAAACGCTTCTCCCCTTGCGGGCGGGACCTATACCCACACAAAACCTGTTCTATTTTACGGCTCGTCAATTACCCAGGGAGGCTGCGCGTCCCGTCCGGGACTTTCCTACGATGCCATAGCCTGCCGCGCTCTTGACAGCGATTACATAAACATCGGCTTAAGCGGAAGCTGCCGGGCGGAACCTCCCATGGCCGATTATCTTTCGGGACTGGATATAAGCGTTTTTGTTTATGACTATGACCACAACGCGCCTGACTATAGTTACCTTGGAAAAACACATTTTGCCTTTTATGAACGGTTCAGGAAAAAAAATCCTTCCGTTCCGATTATCATGATGTCCCGTCCTGACATCCGTTCCGAAATCCCCAACACCGCGGCCGCGGATGATATTAAAAAAAGGCTTGAACTTATCAGATCCGGTTACCATAGAGGAATTGCTTCCGGTGATAGCAATATATTTTTTATTAACGGAGAGGACCTCTTTGGTGAAGAAGATTTTGACTCTTGTACTGTGGATTCCTGTCATCCCAACGATCTGGGCTTTACGCGGATGGCAAAGACCTTTGTACAGGTTCTGAAAAAAATACTTTGAAAGCGGGGTAGTCTTATACCCGACAGGAGGTATATATGAAAAATTATCTGACTGATAAAACGGTTGTTCTTTTCCAGGGGGATTCCATCACCGACTGCGGCCGGTCCAGAACAGACGGCAGCGACCTCGGCGAGGGGTATCCCGCTAAAATCGCGGGCCTTTGGCGGAATCTGTTTCCCGCTTCGCCCCCGCAGTTTCTGAACCGCGGGGTTTCCGGGGACCGGGCTAAAAACCTGCTGGAACGTTACGACGCGGATATTAAGGCCCTCAAGCCGGATCTGGTTTCCATCCTTATCGGTATAAACGATACCTGGCGCCGCTATGATTCAAATGATCCGACATCCTCGGAAAAATACGAAGAACAGTACCGCCTCCTCCTTCAGAAACTGAAACGGGATCTTCCTTCGGCGGCTATCGTTATTATTGAACCTTTCCTCCTCAACTCCGATCCCGCCAAGGCGGTATGGCG
>JAISQR010000442.1 GCA_031274035.1 Treponema sp.
CCGGTAGTCGAGCTGGATACGGGCGACTGAATAGTTAAAAATCTTGTATGATTGAATTATGATCACCGGGAGTATTCCTTATATTGAAAAAATCATCTCAATTATAGAGGCTGCGGTATCACCGGATCAAATTGTGTTATTTGGCTCATACGCAAGAGGAGAAAATTGCGAAAACAGTGATATGGATTTATTAATCTTTAAGAAAAACCTCAAAAACGGGAAAGGCATTATTGATGTTTTGCACAGATCTTTTTTTGATAATAAAATAAAAATACCGGTTGATTTACTTATTGTAGATTATGATAAATACAATAATTTAAAAAACGAGATTGGATACATTTATAAAACAATCAATAAGGAGGGGAAAATAATTTATGGAGCGGTATGAGGCTTGGATAGATAGGGCAAAAAGCAGCCTGGAAATGGCAAGCACCAGAATCAGCAGTCTTGTTTATTATGAAGATTTATGTTATCAAGCACAGCAAGCCGTTGAAAAAGGCATTAAAGGATCAACATAAAAGAAATCACAAAACTAACAAAATATGCGGTTCAAACGAGGTATCCGGGAGAATATGACGATATTACAAAAGAAGATTATGAAGAAAGTATAAAAATTGCTGAAAGATTTATGGAATGGCTTCAAAATAAAATTAATGAACCAATGTCAGCAAGTTAAGAATTTTGCCCGCAGATTTTCACGGATTAAGAAGGTTTTGGAACGAAAAATCCGTGTAATCCGTATGCTCCGTGTAAATCCGCGGACTGTTTTAGTTTTCTCTCCGCTTAACTTGTTGACCGTGATTAATGAACCTCAAAAAACCAATAACAACAAACTCTAACAAGCGCCAGAAATACCGTGCATAAAGGCCTGTATATGCCCACCGCCTGACGGTGAACCGAAGATTCGAAGCAACTGACCCCGCCTTGGGGAAAACGGTGTCAGTCACCCCTGCGCTCCCCCTTCTGTTTCCTCCCTTCACGAGCTTTCATGCCGCAAATTGACACCTTTGCGTTCCCGCCTTACGGCGGGAACCGAAAACAGTTAAAGGGCTAAATGATTAAAAAGCCCGGACAGCCCGGACCCTGCGTCCATTATTCTTGCCGTAGATGATCTGGTTGCCGTCGCTGAAACCCTGATTCCACGCGGTCCTATTATTGGCCTCCGAAGAGGAGCGGTACCAACTGTCAAAACCGCCTATAGTTGCCCTTTGATCATACATAAGGGCCAGTTCATCCTTACTGGGTAAGAACCAGTCGCTTTTATCGCCGCTGGTATAATCGGCGCAGGCTTTTGCCGCAGGAGCGCCGGGGTCCACCTCCAGTATCGCAGCGGTATTTGCCGCGCCTGCCCCGATGCCGGTTTGCTGCGCAGCGGGTATGGAGGTTTCTGTAAATCCGCCGGAAGCCCATTTAAGCTCTTCGCTCATATCCGCCGGAGCCGCTTCCAGGTAATGACAAGTTACGCCGTTTGATTTAAAGCCAGCTTGACTTACATAGAAAATTATCCCGCCGCCGGGGCCCGTGTCGCCGATGGCGTATTTCTTACCGCACCCTGCCAGAACCGAACTACATACCAGCGCCAATGCCAATATTCCCGTAAAAAACACACTTTTCTTCATCTTTACCCTCCTATGTTGGTAAAAAACCTTGTATATCAAACGGATTTGATTTTAAAAACCCAAAAAAGTCCTTGGACTAGCGCGGTACGGACGCCGCGCTTCTTCGGAAGTTTCAGGTTTTATTTCGTTTAACGTTCCGGCTGTATATGATGCTTCGGGGCGCTACTGCACCCGAAGCATATGCAGACCTTATATGCAGTAGAAACGCCCGCAGCCCGCCGCGCACGGACGCGCGGGCGGGCCGCATTATTCCTAACGCCTTTCAGAACTGCCGGATGGCACGAACCGAATACGCTATGTCCTTAGCGGCACCGCTGTGCCATATGCCCTGCTGGGCGCCGTCACTGAACCTCTGGGTCCACGCGCCATATTGATCGACCTCCGACGAGGACCAGTACCAACCGTCACCAAAACCCCCTATTCTTTTCGCCTTCAGATTTTTATACATCAAATCCAGTTCGTCCTTGCTGGGCAGGAACCAGCCGTCAAAGCCTCCTATAAAAAGATCGCTGCAAACCTGCGCCAGCCCGCCTATCTCCCCCTGCTCGTTGAGATAATTCACCAAGGTCTCACCGTTCCGTCTTCCTGCGCCTATGCCTGTGCTTGTTGTGCCCACCGTTTCTCCCCTCCTACCCCACGCTGCGGTAAATTCGGTTTCGCTTGGCGCGGCTTCAAGATACCGCCAGCCGTTGGTTACCCTGCCCTTGTCGTAGAATACCCAGCCTCCGGCGGGGCCTCTTTCACCAACTTTGTATTCAATGGCGTATTCAACGGCCGCCGGTGCAGCCGGGGGCTCCGCCGGGACTTGCGCCTGCACGGTCTGCGCCGTTACCTGCGCCGGGGGAGCCGCCGGGGCTGTTTGCGTTGGCGCGGTTCTGCCGCTTCCGGCGGCGTTTCTTGCGGCAAGCAGGGTTTCTATCCGCGTAGTCTTGGCTAAATCCGCCAAATACGAAACCGCTACCGTGGCGGTTTGTATGTTGATGGCCTTAAGCGTCAGGCTGTAGACATCGCCCAAATCAGCCAGGGAACCTGTAACAATAGCGCCCGCGCCCAGGAGCCGGCCTATCTCTTTTGCGGAATTGTCATCCACCTCGCCTGAAAGCTGGAAACCCTGTTCCGAGCGGATCTGGTCAAGGTGGGCGCGGTCCACGACGACCAGTTTTCCGCTGTCCACAATGGCCGCTTCCAGCCGGTTGATGACATTTTCGGAAAACGCCGCCGAAGGCGACCCCACGCTGACAAGGGCCACCTCTGTTCCTGCGGGCAGTCTCGCTTCCATTCGCCGGGCGGCCTCCCGGATCGCCGCGTCCAGGTCCATTCCCTCAGCGGGCCCGGAAGGCGCTGCTTCGCTTACGGGCTGTACAGGGACGGGCTCAGGTGCAGGCGCACTGCTGCCGCAGCCAAACAGTGCGAATACCAATAATCCGGTGAATGTTCTGTTGAGTATACTCTTTAACCTCATTTTGTTCTCCTTAATCCATAGTATTTATAATTACATCAGCGGCGAAGCCGTGCGGCTGCACCGCTTGACATAATTACTAGGTAACAACTAAAAACAGTCCCCGCACCAAGGGGTAATAAACAAAGCTATGCTGCGGGCTGGAGATGGAAAGGTTAGGGTAGAAATCTGCCGGTAAAAAAGTTGCTGCTTTGCTATGTGCCGGGACGCACGGGGGGGGGGGGGGGTAACGAAAACCGCTGTTTCAGGACAGGCGATCCTGCGGCTCTGCTCTGCGTATTTCCCGTGAGTCCTGTACACAACTCCCCCCTTTATAATCTTTTGGAGAATAGCACGGGCCGCAGCGAAGTGTCAAGCTGCTGAAGCCGCTTTGCGGCTTCAGCTTGGGCGTTTGCGCCTCCGGCGCAAACGCCGGGGAGGGGGGGCGTTGCGGGGGGGAGGCAGAGCAGCGAGGCATTGTTGTTCGAGAGGAGAAAGTCCTACGGACTTTTTATGCTGGAAGCCATACCTCGCCACCGCTGTCCGAAAAGGTTGACAAACTTGTTCGGACAGCTTCTTCGGTACCAGAGTCTTTTCTATGCAAAAAGCGTGTGTTTAGCTATCCATTGCTGGAGCCTTACCGGCAGGAAAAATACGCCGTAAATGCCCAGGGTAATTATGGAAAGCAGGAACCATTTTATATAGTTGCCAAACAACTGGCCTCCGGTTCCGTCAAATTTGAGTCGTTTCCCCTCCACAACGGTTTTGGAGGTAAGCCATCTCTGCCTGTAGGCAACCGCCCAGGGCACTCCGATTCCCAGCGTGAGGGAACCAATCAAAAACGCGACCACTTTGGTTCCAAAATTCCCCAACACGCCTCCATCGAATACAGATTTCTCTTCAAGTTCATTACTCATCTTCTACTCCCAAAAAACAATTTGATTATCTCCGTATCCAACGGATACGGCGCGTCGTTAGACGCGGTTTTATCACCGCCGGGGGCGGGATAGTGCGTCAAAATGACACACCACAGAATGAGGGGCTCTTCTCTAAACCCTCATAATAGTAAGTAAATACCATTTGTAATAATACGTGTCAATATCCCGGCAATACCTTCTACGATTATTTAGCTTATGACTGAAAAAAAGCCTGAGTTGCGCCGGATTTTGGCGGCAAACCTCAAGGAGCAGCGTAAAAAACTCGGCCTTTCACAGGAAAAACTTGCCGAAATGGCGGGATTGTCATGGCAAACTGTAAACAGCATCGAGTGCCACAGGACATGGGTCAGCGACAAGACGCTCGAAAGCCTTGCGGAGGCTCTCAAAATTGAGACTTTTCAGTTATTATTACCAATGAAAACCGCAAGCCCCCCGGATATAAGCCCCTCCGAGGCCCTGCGGAAACTCAACAAGGCCAAACGGGCCTTTGACGATACGTTCAACGAAATACTGAATTCGGTCAAATGATCCTGCCTAAACCGCAAAGGCGAAGAATTTTACCACGAAGGAGGGCACTAAGAACACAAAGGAAAGGAGAGAGAGCGGCGCGGCGGCCCGTAATTCAGGGGGCACTGCGCTTGCCCCCACTACTTGACAGGGCGCGGGTTTGGGGTAGAAGAAGCTACGATTTCAGACGAAAAGTCTGTGGGGTCCGTGGTTATCCTAAATTGAGAATTGCTGGGATCGCCGCCTCCGTATTGATACTGTGCGCACATTGTTATACACTATAGGCAGGAGGCATAGCATGAGGAAAATCGCAAACCTGAATATCCGCGTTGATCCGCAGCTTAAAAAAGAGGCGGAAGCCGTATACGCCGAATTTGGCATGAGCCTCTCCGAGGCAGTCACCATTTTTCTCCACAAAACCCTTATGACGGGCGGATTACCCTTTGAAGTTAAAAAGCCAAAACTTAATACCGTAACCCTGGCGGCAATGCAGGAGGCAGAAGATATAGTGAGCGGGAAAATACAGGCCAAAGGTTACGCCAGCGCAAAAGAACTGTCCCTGGAATTGGACGCCAAAACGACCGGCGAGTGTTAACCCTAAAGGTAACCAGCCAGTACAGGAAAGATCGCAAGCTGGCAAAAAAGCGCGGCCTGGACATGGAACTATTGGATACGGTAATTCAAACTTTACCGGAAGAGAAACTGCTCCCAGTGAAACACAAAGATCACGCGCTTGTTTCAAATTTTACGGGTTTCCGTGAATGTCATATTCAAAATGACTGGCTGCTGGTCTATAAAATTGACAGAGAACAATTGATTCTTACCACATCCAGAACCGGAACCCATTCCGATATTTTCGGCTAGTGTTCTGTCTTACACAGAAGTAGGAATAACCACGAAGAACCCGCTTTCGCGGGGGAGGACACAGACAGACACGGACAAAGAAAAAGAGT
>JAISQR010000513.1 GCA_031274035.1 Treponema sp.
TAGAGAGTGTTTTCTCACCAAAACCTTCGTGTCCGCGAACCATAGGTTCGATGTGCATCTTCGTGGTTAAATTTCTCCAAATTTGGGTACTTTCGCGGTACTTGGAAGCAGCGTACTTTGCTTTTTCGTGTTTTTTCGCGCCTTTCGCGGTTGAATTTCTTAAAAGTAAAATTGCTGCCTACATATCCAACTCTAGTTGGCCTTCTTTAAGGCCGCTTTTTATCTTGCCGTTTTTGATAAAGGCATCCATATTCCAGCCTGTAGCGGCGGCAAGGGAAAGGGCAGGCGGCAGTATTTGGGAATCGGCATAGTGGCCGTAGTCAAAAGGCGCGTGGGGCAGGGAAGCCGGTTCCGGGCCGGAAAGGGTCCAGACATATTCTACGGTTCCGCGCCGGTTCTTCCAGCCCAGGGCCCTGGCCGCCTTTACCTGGGGAGGTGTTGACGAGGTATAGGCTTCAGGCGGACGGGAAAGCCGTTTCCTGTAGATTAGTTCCGCATCGAGCTTTCCCCTGTGGAGCAGGGATAGGGTATCGTGTAGTTTTTCCTTAAACCGCGTCTCCGCTTCTTCGGAATTTTTGCTTGTAAAGATCAGAGTCAGAAGTTCAACCTGCAAGCGGCGTGCAAGGGGCGTAACATCGCTGCGCACGGCTTCCATCCCCTTAACCTCTACCAAGGCCCCGCCTGAATCATCAAGAAGATAACCGCAATAGCCCTTGGCCCGTCCGCGCGGTTTAGAGGAAGGCTCTTCCGTCCCTATGGAGGGTTGTACGGCAATTGCATCGGGCGTCTTTTCGTGGTTGTTCCGTATAGGCGGAATCAGGAAACGGCGGTAAGTCTTCTCATACCTAAGCTCGATAAAAGACTCAAGCCCATAATCATCTTTGATGCGCTGCGCAAGGAAGCTGTTTGTCTCCTCTGCAAGGGCGCCGCAGAACCGTGCAAAATCTTCCTGGCCGGCGCTGTCCTCTAAACCGGTTTCTACAAAGAGGGAATCCGTATCACCGTAGAGTACCCGAAAACCCTTTCCTGCAAACCAGTCCCGCGAGAGGAGGAGCCACTTGCGGGCAAAGGAGGTGATTGCCCCTGCCAATTCTGTTCGTCCGTAACGGCAGGCACGGGTTCCCAGTACACCGTAAAAGCTGTTCATCAGTATCTTGTAAACCTGGGATGCAATTCCATCCCCGGCTTTGAGGGCGCGTTTACGCTCGGTAAAGTAAGATGTAATGAGGGATGGCAGCAAACCCGGCGTTCTAAGAAAGACGGCGGCATTGGGAGCGGTGATCAGCGATGCGGGGTCGTAAGGTCCGCCGCCGGGACAGCCGTTTCCGGCAAGGAAATTTTCATTTGGGCTTTCCGCCCTGGCATGGGAGAGGGGATCAATGTTGAAGGTGAGCATTATGGTGGGATAGAGGCTTCGGAAATCGAAAACCGCTACATTGCTAAAAAATCCAGGCTGGGGATCGAGTACGGTTCCTCCGGCGGCGCCCGAAACATTCAACCGTGAATCGGGAAGCGGCGGGCAGATACCCTTGCGGCGGAGTTCCATGCCGTAGATACGCTCAAAACTTACCACGCTGGTCCATGCCTTATCCAGAGATACACCGGTAAGGGAGGAGCGTTCCAGGGTTAGACGGAAAAGGCCGGTTCCGGCAAGAATGCGCAGAACCAGTTCCGCGTCTTTAAGACAGTAAAGGCCGAAGGTTTCAGGGTCTTCCTGGTAGAGTTTTTCCAGTTCAGCGATCTTGTCTGTGCCGGAGGAAGAGACGATTTTGCCTTCGCCCAAAACGGTTTGGGATACATTTTCCAGGGTAAAATCGTGAAGTACAGACCGGTAGCCGGAACGGACTATACGCAGGGAATCTACCACCTGGCGTCCGGGCACAAGCGCGGCAGCCGAGCGGTTCCCCTCGGACGGGAAAAATTTAGCCGCTTCGATGGAACGGCCCAGGCAGAAGGGGACGCGGAAATATTCGCAGCGTTTTGCCAATTGCGGAAAATCGAAATCCAGGAAATTCCAGCCGGTAAGAACATCGGGGTCCAGGCGGTGTATGTCCGCAATAAACGCGGTAAGCAGGGATTTTTCATCGGGATGAAAAAAGATACAATCCTGACCTTGCGGCTTTGGGCCTGCCTTAGACGCTGCCGCCCCAGAGCCGGAACCGCAGCCCGGGGCCTTTATCGCGCTTTCCGCCCGGGCCAGCACCCGCACAAGGCCCATGCCGGCCTTCACTGCCGGATCGTTAAGTTCCGCGGCCCATACGCCGGCAATACCGACCGCCAGGATAGCCCCGCTTTTCGTATCGGTTTCTATATCAATAGAAGCTATTTTAATATCCGCCGCTTGAGCGCCGCGGACGCCGCCCGCACTGACAGAACTTTCCCCTGCGGCGCTGATTTCAGGGTTGGTAAAGACCTGAGCCACAAGCCGTCCGGGGATAGGCAAACCCCGGATGTCAACAGGCCCCTTGATATAACGATCCGCAAGGAAGACATCGGCAGGTTTCAACTCGGCGTCGGGACTGAGGATACGTTCTTTTTCGAGCAGCTTTTGGGCCGCGTTTTTTTCGGCAAGACAGGAAAAGCGCAGACAGGAAAGTTTTTCTTTTCCGTAGAAATCTTCAAAAGAGGTATCTTTTTTTTCGTAATTTATAGATGAAAGAGCCTTCTCCCAGCGGGGCCTATCCTTTTCGTATACATGAAAATATGGGCGGAATCGTTCTTCTACAATCGCAAAAGAAGAACCGTCCGCAAGCCTCCCCGCAAAGTAAAGCCGGTTCCGGCGTATATCCGTCCACCCGTGAACTATATAGGCGGCATAGACCCCCGGCTTGTCTGCCGCCGTCATTTAGGGCCGTCCTGTGCATCCGGTTTGTCTTGTTTGTCCTTGGCGCTTGACGCGGACGGCCCGTCATCCGTTTTTCCCCCCGCATGCTTACCGAGGAGCCGGTTCAGAAGAACCGCATATACCGGCGGGGACGCGATAATATCCGACATAATCAGACCGGAGAGGGAAACCATAACCAGGCTGTTCAGGTGGTTAAAGTTTCCGCTCATCTCCAGGATAAGAACGATTCCGGTTACCGGCGCTTTGACTACCGTGGTGAAAAAGGCGGTCATCCCTAAAATAATATAGTTGAGTATCCATTCGTTTCCTATAATATTGAACTGTACAAGCAGATGTCCCATCGTGTATCCGGTAAGAGCGCCGCATGCAAGGAGGGGCAGAAAGATGCCGCCGGCTGTCCCTGAGCCGTAGCATAGGGCGGTAAAGAGAATTTTGCCCGCAAGGAGCATACAGAGGGTCAGCGTATCCCTGCTGGTTTCCGCAAGAGATTCGATAAGGCCGTGCCCGCCTGCCGTGATGTCCGCAAAGTAGAAGGTCAACGGGATAGATACCAACAGGGGAATGATAGGACGGAATACCTGCGGAATACGGGAATTGTTGTAGATATCCTGCGAGGTATAGAGGGAATGTTTGAAGAGACCGCCCGCCAGGGCGCAGATGATCCCCAGCAGGATGATCCAGGGTATCTGGATCAAAGGGAGCGGAGTAATGTGGTAAAAATTGAATGCTGTATTCGTACCTAAAAAGAAATTCGCGACAACCTCCGCGGTCATGGAAGCCCCCATAGCGCAGGCTATAAGAAGGGGCGAAAAACCTGGTTGCAATTCTTCCAGTACAAAGAGTACACCCGCAAGCGGAGCGTTAAAGGCTGCCGAAAGCCCGGCGGCGGACGCGGCGCAGATAAGCGTATTCTTTTGGGGCTGGGATTGTTTGAAGGCAGACGCCAAAGCCATACCTGTAAAAGCCGCAATCTGTATGGAAGGGCCTTCCCGCCCCAGGGAAAGCCCGGCTGCCAGGGCGATAAAACCGGTGATCATTTTGAGCGGCAGTTCAGGCATCCAGGCATCGGGGAGACAGCCCAACAGAACCCCCTTGACCTGGGGAATGCCGCTTCCCTTGATGAGCGGTTTAACTTTAGAGGCAAATCCAAGGAAGAGACCCAAGAGAACCAGAACAGCGCCCCAGATCAATTTCCAATAGAAAGGCGAGACAAACAGGAACCTGTAGACACGGGGGCGGAATATGTCTGCCTTGGTAATAAGATACCGGAAAAGGACCACCGCACAACCCGCAAAGAAGCCAATTATAATGCTTTCAAAAATTACGGCAAGCCGTGAATGATAGAAATGCCGTAGCGCGGTTTTAACTTGTTTCTGCGGTGTAAACATAATTCTTATAATATAACGTGAATTCGACAGTCTTTAAACCATCGTTGTGTCAAGATCATTCCGGCTCTTCACTACATTCCGGTCTCTTCCAGTTCGGCCGCCTTTTCCTCCCATTCCACGGTCTTCTCCCCTATCTGCTTATCAAGCCCTCCGATCCTTGCCTGCACCGCCCTTGCCTTTTCCGCCCTGGTGTATACTTCAGGTTTTGCAAGCTCCGCTTCCAGGGCCTTCTTTTCGGCTTCAAGTTCCTCCAGTTTTCTCAATATCTCCCCCTCCTGCCGCTCAAGCCGCCGTCTCAGCGTCTGCCGCTGCTTTTCCGCCTCACGGCGTTCCGCCGCTCCGGGGGCGTTCCCTTGCAAGGCGGGCTTCAGGCGGACGGCACCGCTCTCGGACGTATCATCGGCAGCCTTATTGACGCGCCCTTTCCCTGCCCAATTATCCTCCGCTTCCCGTTCACGCCTGTCCAGATAGTAGGCATAGTTCCCATAGAAAAGCCGGGCCGCGGCCCCTTCACCGCCGTGCGCCGACAATTCCAGGGTCTTGGTGGAAAGCTCTTCCATAAAGGAACGGTCATGCGAGACAAAGATGACCGTCCCGGTAAAGGCTTTAAGGGTGGAAAGGAGTATATCCTTGGAATGAATGTCCAGGTGGTTGGTAGGCTCGTCCAGGATTAACAGATTCACGGGCCTCAGAAGCATCCTAAGCAGGGCAAGGCGGCTCTTTTCCCCGCCTGAAAGAACGGAGAGGGGCTTGTATACGTCGTCCCCGCGGAAGAGGAAGGCCCCCAGCATATCACGCACACGGGGGATAAGATGCATAGGGGCGGCGGCTTCCAGAGACGCGAGTATCTGTTCGCCGCTGTTCTGTGTTTCGGCATCGTCCTGCGAGAAGTACGCCGCGGAAATGCCCGCGCCGTAGCGCACTTCGCCCTGAAAGTCCTGATCCTTACCGGCAAGTATCCTTAGAAGGGTGGTTTTACCCGCGCCGTTACGGCCCACCACAACAAGTTTTTCCCCGCTTTCAACGAGCAGGTCCAGACCGGAAAGCACCTGCCTTGAACCGTAGCTTTTCCCTATTCCGGTTAGGCTAAACGCGATACGGCCTGAATGGGGCGGCGGAGGGAAAGCGATGCTGATCTTTTTGAGGGATTCGGGTATCTCTATCCTCTCCATCTTTTCAAGCATCTTTATCCGCTCCTGAACCATAGCGGCCTTGCTGGCCTTGTAGCGGAATCGTCGGATAATATCCTCGGCCCTGGCTATCTCTTCCTGCTGTTCAGCATAGCGTTTAAGGAGCGCGTTCAGTTCCTGCTGCCTCAGCTTCTCGTAGGAACTGTAATTCCCCGCATAGCGTTTAAGGCTGCCCTGAAACAGTTCCAAAACCTCGTTTACCGATACATCCAGGAAGTAGCGGTCGTGGGATACCAGGAGATACCCGCCTGGGTAGGAACGCAGCCATTCTTCCAGCCAAGTTTTGGCCTCAATATCAAGATAGTTGGTAGGTTCATCCAAAAGGAGTATATCGGCCTTTTCCAGCAGCACTTTGGCCAGGGCTATGCGCATCTGCCAGCCGCCCGAGAATTCCCCCGTGGGACGGTCCAAATCGGCCCTGCTGAAACCCAGACCGTCCAGCACCATGCCGACGCTCTGTTCCCTCATATAGTAACCGGAAGCCTCAACCTCATCCTGAATACGGTGGTACTCTTCAAGAAGGGCCTCCGTACTACCCTCGCCGCCCTTATGTTTTTCCAGGATACGCCCCAGATCTTCCTGCCGGCTTATCTTTGCGGTTATATCGCTGTAGGCGGTCTCCGCCTCTTCGCGCAGGGTGCGCCCGCGGTGCGCTATCCCGGACTGCGGCAGATAGGCTATCCTCGTTCCCTTCTGCACGGCCCTGTCCCCGGAATCCGCCGCAATCTTGCCGGCTATCACCTTCATAAGCGTAGACTTACCCGAGCCGTTCACGCCGGCCAGACAGGAACGCGACCCTGCCGCCAGGTAGAGGCTGACCTCCTTGAGTATGTCCCGGCCGGCAAACGCAAGGGATACCCTGGAAAACTGAACAAATGCCATGCTTAACGGCTCTTAAAAAAGTACATCACTAGGGGCGAGGATGCGCGGCGGCTTACCGTAACCCCGTTTATATTTGAGGGAGGCACGTATTCCAGGCGGAAACCTTCGGCGTCCAGGCTATAGAGAAAGTCAATCTGGCTGTCGCCGCCATTAAGCCCTTCAAAGCGCAGGGTGAAGGCGCCGTTGTAACGGTCAGTTAACGAAGAAGAGATGAAAAGACGCATCTCTACCGTACCGCTCCCCAGCACGGAGGAGGGAATAACCTGGGGGATAAGGAGGTTATAGCCGGTCCAGGTGAACTGCCCGTTTTCCAGAAAAGTAAGGACGCCGTAGTTATTGCTGGTAAATTCAGGCCCCTGGGCATAGATATTGTAAAAGAGATTCTCCCGCCGCGCGCTTTCCTGGATGATAAGATCGTCTATGTCTGAAGACAAAGCGGTAAAGAGCAGAGTCTGGAGGCTGCTGCCGCTTTCGGTATACTGCACCGCAAGGAGCGTATCGGAGCGGAGGGTCATTTGCAGGGAAGCCCCCTCAAAACGCCAGGATCGCTTCCCCGCGGATTTAATGCCGGTGTAGGAAAAGGTCAGGTCCAGGTTGGGAAGGTATATGCGGGCAATGCCTGTATCCGCGCCCGGGTAAAAGCCCCAATGCCGGGAAAGCTGATCCAAGTCTATACGGCGTGTACTTACCATGTTCCCATAGGATTCAGGGGACCAGGTACGGGCGAGAAGCTGTTCCAGATCGGGGTCTTCCTCTTCCGCGGCTTCCTCTTGGACTATCCTAAGCGGCCCTCCCAAGTGTTCAAAGAGATTGAGCCGGTAGGAGAAACAGTAACCGGTATTGCCGTCTTCGGTAAGCACCTGGTACCAATCCCCAGGGAGAGGATCCCCCGCCGCGCTGATTACAGGGCTCCCCTCCGCCTTTTTCAACACCTTGATGATCTCGCCCTTCTTGAGCCGGTAAACACGCCGCGCGTTGTTATCGGTACTTTCGCGTATGGGCAGGCCGTCCTGAAGGGTCTCCGCATAGGTAAGGGCAAAGGAGGAGAAATTAGACGCTATCTCATCCGCCTTTCTTTTGGAACCGGCCAGTTCCAGATGGGCCAGGGGCACTTCAAACTTATCAATAGCCTCAGAGCCTGTGCGGTACTTCTGGGGTATGCCCGCCACCCAGACCTTGTCAATATTCGACTTGATATACACCGGCAGCGTAGTCCCGGAAGGCACCGGCGGATCCTCCGACGACCAGAGGAGCACCCCCCAGCCCAGAAGTTTATCGCAGGAAACAAGGGGGAGTACCAGTACGGCGGTAAGGAATAACAAACGTATATTTTTAGAATAACACCTCATAAGGCTTATATTATAACAAATTAGAAGCTAAAAAACCAGTAGGAAAGGCGGACGTACAGCGGTTTTACTTTTGAAATTCAACCGCGAAAGGCGCGAAAAGACGCGAAAAGACGCGAAAAGACGCGAAAAAGGAAAGCGTGCTACTTCCAAGTACCGCGAAAATACCCAAATTTGAAGAAATGCAACCGCGAAAGGCGCGATTGGAAAGACGTGCTTTCGCACGCTTTATTGAGCGTCCTTTGCGCCATTGGCGGCTGTTTTCTTTTCGTACATTTCGTGTTTTTCGCGGTTAAAAGTAAAACCGCTACAGCCTACCAGGAGTTTGTGGGGCTTTGCCCAAAAATGGTATAAATATTCATATTTATGAATATTTATACCTTGCAAACTCCGAATACTCGAAGAGTACAGCATGCCCATTGATCGGGATTTTTTGCATATTCATGCAAAAAATCCACAAG
>JAISQR010000544.1 GCA_031274035.1 Treponema sp.
CCTTTCACGTCGAATAGACAACATCGATACGCTGCGCCATGAACTTCTCGCATGGGAATCTGATCGGAATTTCAGCGCCGCAAAGATAAATTGGCATTTTTCAACAGGAGATGCCAGGGAAAAATTGATATCGTTATATCCCAAGTTCGAGATTCAGGAGCAACGAGCTGGCTTCAATTATACTAATTGTCAACGATACAATACACTAGTATACCGACAAATACGTTATCAAGTCCTTAACACTCAGCCCGTATTGCACCGGCGCTTTTATGTGCGGGGGGAAATCCCCGGCGTTCTTTGCCCCGCAGCACGGACAGGTCTTTTCCAAGCTCTGATGTTCAACACAACGTTTCCGTATCTCGATTTCCTGCCAGGTCTCTTTTTGTACGGCCCCTTCAACAGTACCCAGATCCGCGCCGCATTTCCGGCAATATGCGCTCTGGTGGATTAGTATTTCGTCCGGCTGGGCGGTCTTTTTCAGCGTGTTCCCCGCCGCCCTCCGCTCGGTTTCCCGCTTTTTTCAGACAGGCTGGTATGGTTGGATTGCTTCGCCCCCTATCCTGGGATATCGAACTCGTCTTGCTGCTACGGTCGTTTTTTAAGAACCGGATTTCTTCTTCAAGCTCTTTTATCCGCTTCGTTAGCTGTTCTATCAATGGACATGCTGTACTCTTCAAGTATTTGGAATTTGCAGGGTATAATCGAACCTCCGATTCGCATTCATAAATATGAATATTTATATTTTATACGCAAGGCGCAACAAACTCCTAGCCAAAAAAATCCAACTCCTGTTTAGCGAACGTCTTAGTTTCAAGGTATAGTATGACAAACAGTACTACCTGGTCAGTTTTCAGGGGTTAAACAATTCCCGAAAAACAACCCATCTTCCCGATGTGACCAAGCTGTTGTTACAAAAGTATTATTTCGCGGATGGTAAGAAGCCGGGCGTGGCTGTCGTCTGACTTTTTGATGAGGGGACATTTTCCATCGTTATTCGAAGGGGGTCTAATACCCAAGAGCCCGCTCGCTGGGGAGACTCTGCTGCGGGGTTCGCCATTGACAAACTGTCCTTACCGAACTTGACATTCGGCTATCCGCCGGTTAGCCTATAGGTATGAATTCCGTCAATAATAAAACGCTCTACCGTATCCTCATGCCGGCTGGAAAAGATACACAACTATGAACGGACAAGGATGCAAGAGGAGGACAGCATGAATGCGGCGCTTGAAAATTTAAAGACACGGGGGTTTTTTGCCCAATGCAGCGATACCCAAGGGCTTTCCCGTGTAATGGACGAAGGTCCGGTTACCTTTTATATAGGCTGCGATCCTACAGGGCCGAGCCTTCATATAGGGCACATGGTACCCTTCTTTGCCTACCGCCATCTGCGCACGGCAGGGCACCGGGGGATAGCGCTAATCGGCGGGGGGACCGCGCGTATAGGCGATCCATCGGGCAAGACCGAGATGCGGAAGATACTCAGCTATGAAAAGCTGGATGAGAACACTGCCGCTATACATGCGCAGCTTAACCGTTTTCTGGGTTTTGACGGACAGAATGCCCTGTCCGCGAATAACAAGGAATGGCTTGCCGATCTTAACTATATTGATTTTCTGCGCGAGATAGGCAGCCATTTTTCGGTAAACCGTATGCTCAGTTTTGAATCGTACAAGATACGCATGGAGACAGGGCTTTCCTTTATTGAATTCAACTATCAGCTTTTACAGAGTTACGATTTTCTTGAACTGTACCGGCGTTACGGCTGCCGTCTGCAAATAGGCGGGGATGATCAGTGGGGCAATATTGTTGCCGGCGCCGATCTGATACGCCGTATTGAAGGCGCCGAAGTCTACGGCCTGACCTTCCCCCTGGTAACAACATCCGACGGCAAGAAGATGGGCAAGACTGAAAAAGGCGCAATATTTCTGGATCCTGCCGTTACCCCTGTCTGGGAATTTTTTCAATACTGGCGGAACGTGCAGGATGCCGATGTTAGGCGTTTCCTTTTTATGTTCACCTTTCTTCCTATCGGCGAGATAGAAGCGCTTTGTGTGCCCGATAAAAACCCCAACGAGGCAAAGGAAAGGCTTGCCTGGGAAGTAACCGCGCTTATCCACGGTAAGGATGAAGCGGATAAGGCGCTTTCCGGCGCTCAGGCCCTTTTTAGCGGTACAGGCGGCGACAGGTCGGCTATGCCCAGAGTGGAATTGGCGCGGGAAAAATTCTCCGGGGGCTATAACGTGGTAGACCTCTTCACGGATGCGGGGCTTTGCCCCACCAAGAGCGAAGCGCGCCGTCTTGTGCAGCAGGGCGGGGCCTTTGCCGCAAGGGCGGGCGGCAAGACAGGGCCTGACGGTGAAGCTCTTGAGGCTATTACCGATCCTAAAGCCCTGATACATGAAGACCACTTTGACGAAGCGGGGCAGTTGCTTATCAGGGCGGGCAAGAAGCGGTACTGCACCGTTGTTGCGGCGGCTGGTACTTTGTAACATCAAAAAATTACAGGAATATAAAAAACGCGAAGGCGCATAAGGGAAGAAGAGCATAGTGCGGAAAATATAGTAACTCGTTATGTTTTAGACAAAGCACGCTACTAAGAGTGCGGGACTTTGTAAAACATCTAAAATTCGTCCGGCAGGGTTCCGCCCTGTCTGTATTCCGCGGCTTCTCTTATTCACCTTCTGTAAACAATCTTCCCTCCCACCATAGTAAGGACTACCTGGGTGTTTTTTATTTCCTCATGCGGTATGGTGAATATATCCCGATCCAAAAGGACAAGGTCCGCAAGATAGCCGGGTTTTATCCGTCCCATGCGCTGTTCATCGAAACACGCATACGCTGAACCTGCGGTATACGCATCAACCGCGGTATAGACATCGACTTTTTCATCGGGGAAAAAGCCCCCCGCCGGATACCGGTTTTCCATATCCTGACGGGTAACCGCACAGGCTATGCCGAGGAGGGGGCTGAGAGGGCTGACCGGGCTATCCGTACCGTAACTGACCGGTATGCCCAGCTTATCCATAGTAGCCCATGCGTAGGATGTGGAGGCTCGTTCCCGCCCTACCCTGGATTCTAGAATATACATATCGTCAGCAAGGAAAATAGGCTGAACCATTGCAAGTATCCGGTTCACAGCCATACGTTCCAGCAGGGGCCGTCCGGTGATCTGGCAGTGGATAAGCGCATGCCGCAGGGGATTGCCGCCCTTTTGGGTGATAGACTCGAAGCACTGTAGAGCCATATCCGCGCCCGCGTCGCCTATAACATGCACGGCTGTCTGGAATCCGTTTGAAGCGGCCTTCTGTATAAAGCGCTGAAGGAGGGTACGGTCTATGACGGGGAAGCCGCAGGTATCCGGCTTGTCATGGTAGGGGCTGTTGAGCCAGGCCGTCTGAGAACCCAGCGTGCCGTCGGCGAAAAATTTAAGAGGCCCCATCTTTAAGGGTGAATTAAACGAATCCGCATTGCCGCGGGAATCTCCCGCCGCTAAAGGCGCCTCTGGCGGATGGAGAAGGCTCCTGCCTGAGCGCAGCCCCCTGCCGATGTATTCATCCAGCAGCGATTCCTTACCGGAAACGCCGCATTGCAGGGTGAGCCGTATATAACGGCTGTTCTCGCGGTAGATACCGCGGTAAACATCGAGAAGCTGCTCAAAATCGGGCCCGCCCGTGTCGTAGCTGGCCGCGGCGCAGACGCCGCAGGATAGGGCCTGTTCCATAGCCAGTTCCAGGCTGCGGCGCATTTCCGCTTTGTCCGGCGGAGGAATAGGGGCGCGCACCAATGCGTTGGCGTTTTCGCTGAAAATACCGGACGGCCTGCCGTCTCCGTCCCGTTCTACGTCCCCGCCCGCAATATCCGGCGCCGAATCGGCAATACCCGCAAGTTCCAGGGCCTTTGAATTACAGAAAATTTTGTGCCCGCAATGCCGGCTTATGATAACAGGATACTCGCGGGATATACGGTCCAAATCATAGCGGTTTGGAGGCCGCTTACCGCCGGAAAAACTATCGGGGGACAGCCCCGCTCCCTGAATATAGGCGCCCTGCGGCGGTTTTAACCGGTCAATGAGCGCGATTCCCGCTTCAACAAGCTCGTCGATGGAGCGTATCTTCGAGGCGTCTATTATCCCGGCGCGGCGTCCAAGTCCGTGTAAGTGCAGATGGCTGTCGTGAAAACCCGGCAATACCAGGCAGCCCTCAGCGTCAATTCTTTCCGCGTCCGCCGCGGTGTCAAGTATCTCTTTGTTGGCGCCGGTCAGAACAATGCGGCTGCCGTCAATAAGCAGCGCGTCGCAAAAAATCCCCCGATCTAAATAGACCTTAGCATTGTATAGAGCCTTCATCATAGGCAGCTATAATAACATGGAACAGTTAAAAATAATAGGAGTTTGCGGGGCTTTACCCAAAAATCGTATAAATTTGCAATGTCCCGCAGGCTCCCGGCAGCAATTTTACTTTTGAGTCCCCTCCGAAAAGTCCGCAAAGTGTGATATAATAAAAACAGCGGGGAAATATGTTTCAGAAAAGCATAGTGCAAGAAGATATGTTCAAG
>JAISQR010000561.1 GCA_031274035.1 Treponema sp.
GATTTCCCCGGCCTGAACCCATACGAGAAGCCGTCGGACTTTAGTCCGCAAACTCGGTCTGCAGCCAGTTGTACCGCCCGCTGGAGTATTTTGTCCTCGAAGGTCGGTATCCCTAGCAGCCTGTGGGACTTTGGTCTGAAAATTCCCACGCCATTGCTCTCCCATATTTTGCCGGCCCTGCCCGCGAACCTTCGGTTCGATGCTTCGCAAAGCCCTTATTCGGACTGGCAAAACCCCCTGATAACCGTGACGGAGGTTTCGATACAGCCGGAACATTGTGTGTCGGCATATACGTTTCCTTAGCTTCTCGGACCACACTTTCCCAAAAAGCTAAGGAAAAGTGGTTAATAAATGTCCTAAGCGTACGCCTATGGCGCCTGGCACCGTTAAAAGATCATTATTAAACCGATGGAAAATTTGTCCAGGGCGTTGAGGGGGCCTCCGGACATGGACTTTGTTTTATAAAAGAAATCTTCGTTTATAGAGGGGTCCTGGAACTCCAAAATATATCCGAACCGCAAGCCAAAGACGTTCCATATCCAGTCAAGCTGGGCTTTCAAAAAGATAGAAGCGGTGGCTCTGGAGACGTCTTCGGTAGAACCGCTGCTGCCGCTGTCGGAGTCGTCGGGGCTGCTAAACAGAAAATTAACTCCCCCGGATCCGGTGAGGATAAGATGTCTTCCCACAAAAGAATAACCAAACATACCGCCGAAGCCGACCATGGTGGCGGAATCGGTCTCTCCGAATCTGATGGCTTGAGCGGGACTGGGGTGTCCGAATAGCAGGGGAACTTCCAAGCCGAGATACCATGTATCAACGCCTATAAACATTCCCAAGGAGCCAAAGCCCGCGCCTCCCCCGAAATAGGCGCCGCCCTCAAAATTGAAGCCCAAGCGGAATTCATACCAGGGATCGGACCTTTCCAGCCGTTTTTGCCGCTCTCTTTCCGCTTTTTCCGCCGCCTCTCCCTCCCTTCTTCGCTGGTCGTCCCTTGCCTGCTGGGAACGCAGGCTTTCTCTCTGCATCTGGGAGACCAAGTTCCGGGGATAGGTCGGGCCCTGGGGCCGGGGCAGGGAAGGAACGGAGGTAAGGGTTATGTAACCGTCGGCGTTGGCTTTGTCCCCGTCCATACCGTCAATTTCCTGTATTTTTACCAAAAGGTTGGAGGGTATGTCGTTGGATGTCTCATAGTGAATTCTGGGGAACACCAGGTTCAGGTCTTTTTCCTCGTCGGCGTATATTCTGCCGTTATAAAGCACCAGTTTTCCTGAGAGCTCAAAATCCTGTTCCGCCAGGGGGCGGACATTGGGCCTGTCGGCGTCAAGAACCACCGCCTTTATCTTGAATATCCGGGGAGGATAATTATCAACGGCTTTTGAAAAAATGGACGATGAACTGGGCCAACCGGTAAAACCCCAAACCTTTTTTCTGCCTGTTTTATCCAAATCCGATCTTATGGTGTCCATGGTCCTCTGCATAGCGGCTATAAGGGCGGTCCGTCTTATTCCGACGGCGATGGCTATTTCGTAGGTTTGGCCCTGATAGTCGATGTTATTTGTATTTACGGCTTGGGTATAGAGAAGCTGAAAGGGGGGATGATTCTCATAGAATTCATCAAAACTCGCTAAATAATCTCTCCACATTTCATAGTTTTTAACGTCATTTCTTATCTCGCCGCCCACGGAGCTTACGACTTCCTGATTTACGGTCCGCAGACGCTCGGCGGCTTCCAGTAAAGAACTGTCAAAAGAAATGGCGTTGTTAAAAAAACTTTGGGCTTCTATAGTCCGGCCCTGGGCCTGAGCCGCGATACCTCTGGCCATGTATATATTCGCGTCGCTGGAAGTGCCCAGAAGGTTCGTTCTTCCCGCCTCGGTTAATCTTACTCCCATTCCTTCCAAAAGATTCAGGGCAGCCTGTTTTATGGCGCTGGCGTCCCGCAGTTCAAAAGCCTGGTTTCTGCCTTCGTTGTTGTAAAAAACCGTTACCTCGTTGCGCCTAACATCGGTAATGGTCATGGTAAGGTTGAAGTTGGTATTCCCTATTTTTCTGATAGTGCTGGTAAGCTGGTATTGAGCGGCGATTTCATTTCCCACGGCCACTTCCTCTGCGGATTCATCGGAGATATTGCCCGACATGGCCCTCTGCTGTTCCTCCCGGACGGTTTCGTCATTTTGCCGGTCCACTATGGTGATGGCGGAGAAATTTTTAAAGGAACTCATCAGGACGTTGGGTATTAGTTCCACCAGCCACTCGTCGTCTCCCAGGGCGCCTCCTTGGACGGCGGTTCTCAGGATGGCCAGCGTGGTGTCCTTTCCTCCGTCCCCGGTATAGTTATTCCCCGTCTGGCCCGGCGTTTGGCCTGCCGGAGCGTTAACCCCTCTGGAGCCGCCGGTCTGCCTGTTCTGTTCAGCCGGGGCGGCCGCGGCGCCGCTGTCCCCGTAGCCCCCTTGCTGGTTATTGACGGACCCGAGGCTGGTGCAGCTTAAAATGACCGCCATGAATGAAAAACCGGAAACATATAAAACACCCTTCATAACAACCGCTCCCTTTTATGATCCTTAGAACCGGTTCCAAAACCGGTTGTTTAAACCCGGCCTTTTGGAACCAGCCCCTTAACTTTTTTATAAACAATCCCCGCCCCCCGGAACAAACGTCCGTTGATTAATAGCCGGGCGCGGTATACTTTATTCGATATGTCCCACTGCTACTAGAGTTATAGCCCTCAACCTTTACATATAAATCCCCGGACTGATTAACAGTGAATGATGCAGTCCCATCCGAGTCAATACCGGACAATTCTGCTGGCGGAGGCGTGCTTCCCGTATAGATCGAAACTTTTATATTAGCGGTGCAGGAGGAGGAGTTATCACTATCCTCCCAACTCACAGTATAGGGGCCGACCCACGACGAACTTACGCTGAAACGATACCATGCTTCCCCGCCTGCCTGAAGGGTTCCATTCGACAAACTCGTATACAGGGACGATGGATAGAGAGACTCACGCCTTATTCTATACATTCCTTGGCTGGTTGAAACGCCTTCTACCTTTAGAAATACGGGGGTGGTAGACGAGCTGGGAAAGCTTACAGGCTTAGTCTGATGGTTTTCATCTGTTAAAGAAAATATAGGGCTTCCTGTTTTGCTTCCGCTATAGGCCACAACCTGTACATCCGCATATTCAGATACATTAACAGAAGTATAATCCATCCAATAAACCTTATTGATATATCCCGATAACGGTGTAAATTGGTACCATTGTCCGCGTACCGTAGAAGTAAGGTTACCGCTAGCGGCATAGGTGTCATTGAATGAACTGCTGGTATTCAACGTTGGGGGCGGGAGTTCGTCGGCCTCATATTTTATTCGATAGGTTCCGGTAATGTTGCTATGATATGGTACTACCTTTACATGTATAGTGGTGTCTTGCGTAACCGTGAAATCTTTCGGACCGCTATCAACGCCGCTAAATTTCGCGGGTCCGGTCTGGGTTCCTTCATAGGCTGAAACCTTTATATCTACCGTAAACGAAGAACTGTTAGTATAACTATCTTCCCAACTCACCGTATAGGTATATTCCGGGGATGCCGAAAAAGAGTACCATTGTTCCGGCGCCGAGTTGGTAAGGACGCCGGGCCGCCATACGCCGCTGGTCAGGGCGCCGCCTGAACCGCCGTCTTCGAAGGATTCATACTTTATTGTATATGACCCGCTTGTATTTGAGTATGAGTAAGTGCTTTCTACCTTTATATATATGTTTGAAGCGGACGTAACCGATATAAGGTCGGCGGGGGAAGTATTGTCGGCAGAAAACAGCGCCGTTCCGTTTTTGTTCCCGCTATAGGCTGAAACCTTTATATTGGCGGAGTAAGTCTCAGTCCAAGACACGGAATAACTCTTCCCCGGCTCCGCCTGGAAATAGTACCAGTCCGCCTGGCCGGAAATCAAGTATCCGTCATGGTCGGTCATATCCGTCAACAGGGTGGCGTCTGCCGGCACGGATCCTCCTCCCGTTATATCGAAGGAATCATACCTTATTGTGTATGACCCGCTTGTATATGAGTAAACGCCTTCTACCTTTATTAATACGTATGCATCGGATGTAACCGTAAAAGGCTGGGCGGGGGAAGTAGTCGTTAGAGAAAACAGCGCCGTTCCGTTTTTGCTCCCCCTATAGGCTGAAACCTTTATATTGACGTAGGAAGATTCAATCCAAGACACGGAATAACTCTTCCCCGGCACCGCCTGGAAATAGTACCAGTCCGCCTGGCCGGAATTCAGGGTTCCGGTACGGTCGGCCATCGCCGGCAACAGGCTGGCGTCTGTCGGCACGGATCCCATACCGCCGTTTTCTTTCAGGTAGATTTCCTCGGGAGATTCCCCCATAAAGGCGCTGCAGGCAGTGAAAATAAATACTATGCCTATGATAATCGCAAAAAAGATTGCCGTACTTTTCCAAGGAAATCTCATATAACGCTCCTTTTTAGAGCTGAACCGGTTTCAAAGCCTCGTTAACGCAACCCCACAGTTCGGTAATAGCGGCTCAGTGAGGTAGTTCCAAAATTTGATATTTTGGAACTACCTCAGTTATAGAACAAAAAGGCAAAATTCGGAAAGAAAGAAATTCGGTCCAAAACACAGGCCCTTGAGGGGGCATTGCCCGTCATACAATAAATCGGACGAATTTAGGGAAGCCGTCTATATTTATAAAAAACTGCATTTCAGATTAGGCCTTTTTTGTAAATTTGTCAATGGGCCGCATTGCCTAATAATTTTTCTAGCCTAAAATACGGGTGAAACCAAAAACTAGCCGAAACCTCCTACCCGGAGGTGTTTAACACCATAGGCGTACACATAAAGGAGGCAATAGTGTAGAATAGAGGGATGGAAAAGGCAACGGGTTTAATAAACTGCTGGAATACCTCCCCGAGGGGTGGAAAGAAAAGGCAAAGGAATTAAAGGCTTTAGTGCGGGCGCGGGGAATCAAAACTCCCGAGGAACTGTTGCGCTTAATACTGGTGTATCTGACCGAAGGCAAATCGTTTGCCGGGACATCGGTTATCATCAAAGTGGGGGGCGGGTTCACCCTCAATAAGAACGCGGTCTACAAGCGGATACGAAACAGCGCGGACTGGCTTGAGCGGCTGTGTGTCCATCTGTTACGGCAGGGGGGAACCCCTATGGCTACAGGGGAAGGATGTGTACCTGATAGATGGCAGCGAGGTGGTATATGGGGGAGCGAAGAAAACATACAGCATGCTGCATTATTGCCTAGCAGCCGCGGACACTTCGTGTCCGATTGCACTTGTGGATTTTTTGCTCAGTGTGCCTTTGGCACACCTTCATGCAAAAAATCCCGATCAATGGGCATGCTGTACTCTTCGAGTAT
>JAISQR010000564.1 GCA_031274035.1 Treponema sp.
GTTCAAATTCTTCGCGGCTTATGTCGCTCGGATAATGGTGTCTCGCCATAACATTCCTCCCTCCCATATCTATACACCTTTTCCACTATCTTGCCAAGATATTAGACAGGCTCTTAGAAGAATGAAAATTACCAAAGTCCTATAGGCGCCCTCTGTACTGCCGAAAGGATTGCATCGCGCATTGCGACAACAGTCCGCCGTGAACAGGCCGCCGCATAAGCATTACCGGCGTCTTCCGGCGGCAGGCCGGATTCGGCCTTTTCCATCCATGCCTTGAGTATAGAACGGGAAGCATTGACTACACCGCCGTTGCCTTCGCGCAAGAACAGGGCCGCGTCGTCAGCGGCGCCGCCCTGAGCGCCGTAACCGGGGATAAGGAAGAACAGATTCCGCCGTTTCTCCCGTATGGCCTGGGCTTCTTCCCGTTCCGTACAGCCGGCCACCGCGCCGAAAGCGCCGTAGCCGTGCGTGCCGGTATACGCTTCCGCCAAAGATGCGAGCCTGTCGCCCACCGCGTCGTAGAGTCTGCCGCCGTTTGCAAGCGCCAGGTATTCAAAATCGCGCATACCCCTGTTGCTGGTACGCATCAGCACAAACGCGCCTTTACCCCTCTCTACAAAGGCCAGCCAGGGCTCTATAGAGTCCATGCCCATATAGGGGGAAAGGGTTACAAAATCGGCTTCAAAATCACCTTCAAAATGGGCGCGGGCATAGCGCAGGGCGGTATCGGCAATGTCCCCGCGTTTAATATCGGCAATCACCAGGCCGCCCTTGGAGCGTATATACCGCAGGGTTTCGGCATAGACACGCAGACCGGCTAACCCCATCTCCTCGTAATAGGCTATCTGCACCTTGTAACAGGCAGATACATCCAGCGTCGCGTCAATAAGGGCGCGGTTGAAGGCAAGTACCGCTTCCGCATCCGAATCTGCCCCGCCGCGTTCCCGCGGGGGGATATACTCCGCCGCGGTATCAAGGCCCACACAAACATGGCCCCTTGCCGCAACCGCCTCGTAAAGTTTATCGATATTATACATAGGTTTCCTGCCCTGCCCTGGAGTTTGCGTGTTCCCAGGACAAAGCCGCGCCGATAGCGGTGGTATATTCGGCATCCTGGGGATATTCAAAATGAACTTGGTACAGCCCTGTTATTTCCTCAAGCACCTGCTTGCCGATTGGATTGCCGCCGCCCTTTCCTGTTACGATTATCCGATCCGTGTTTCTGGACCTTGCCGCAAAAACCGAAAGCGTACCGATAACCTGGTAGACCATGTTGAGAAGCCCCAGGGCTATGTCTTCGTTCCGGGCGCTGTCCAGCATTTTACCAAAGTTTGACGCGGAGGCATGCCCCTTGAGAAAACTCAGATCCGTTTCCATGATGTCCTCCATGAGAAGGTCCACCGTCTTGAGACTGCCCTGTGCGGCCAGTTCCATAATACCGTTAAAGTCCGACACGGAGAGGAGTTTTTTTGCCAGGCCCAGTATGGTTCCCCCTCCGACGCCGGAACCTCCCATGTGGGATATTCTATCCTTTTGGGCGTCGATGATCACCGTACCGGTTCCAATATTGGTAATGATGATGTTATCGCGCCCTGCCAGAAACATTCCGCCAATGCCGATACACCTTATTTCGTCAGTCATGCCGGTAGGTATACCGAAGAGTTCGTTCTTTATCTTTGAAGCGCCCGCCCCGGTTATCATGATCCGCCGTATCTCAGCCATCTTGATGTCATTCTCCACCAGCATCTTGCCAAAGGCTCCTGCGGCGGAACTAAGCGCGTCGGAAGCCCTGGTTTTGATCCGGTGGACAACCCTGCCCTCGCCGATGGAGACTGCCTTGGTAGCGGTGCTGCCTATGTCTATACCGATTATCATGGTTTTCCAGTTTTTATGTATCGATTTGACCGGCGGACTCGAACACCGGTCTTCCCCCATGCAGGGTCATCAGTACCTTACCCCGCAGTTCACGGCCTATAAAGGGAGAATTTTTTCCGCGGGATTTAAAGCATGCGGGATCAACCGTCCAAACAGCATCGGGATCGGCAATAGTAAGGTCGGCGCGCAGACCCGGCGCAATGCGGCCGCGGTCGCGGAGGCCGAGTATCGCGGCAGGATTTGCGCTTAAAAGGGCGGAAAGCCGCGAAAGGCCGGCGCCCTGTTCACCGTTCGTTGATGCCTGGCCGGTAAGCAGCACGGAACAGCAGACCGCAAAACCGGTTTCAAGGCCGGTAAAACCGGGCGCGCCTTTTTCCTTGTCCGCCGGGGTATGCGGGGCATGATCGGTGGCTATGGCGTCTATGGTCCCGTCCAGAATAGCGGCAATAAGGGCAAGGCGATCCGTTTCGGCGCGGAGGGGCGGATTCACCCGGCCGTAAGATTCGCAGCCCAGAGCGTAAGCGTCTTCTTCGGTTAAGGCTATATGGTGCGGCGCCGCCTCGCAGGTAAGGGTAAAGCCGGAAGCGGGAAACCGCCGCAAATCAGCGGAATTTTCCGCCCCATCCCCCTCCCCCGTACTCTCTTCAATCTCTTTCTTTGTCTGCCGTACCATCTCCGCCGCTTCCTTTGTCGAGACATGCGCAATGTGGAGGCGGCAGCCGGCTTCCCTGCCCAGAGCTATGGCGCGGCGGGTAGCGTTGTTCTCTTCAATACGGGCCCACACCGAACGCGGCTTGCCTTCGCGCTTGGCTGCCTCGGCCTCCCCGCCGCCCGCATCGCAATGGCAGGAAACAGGAATGCCAAGACGCCGCGCTTCTTTCATACCGGCAAGGAAGAGATCGTCGCGGACAATATCCTTGCCGTCTTCCGAGATCATTTTAATAAAAAGCGGCGGATGAGGAACAAAGGGCCGGGGCATTGAAGAACATGAAGCAGGCTTTTCTGATTGCCCTGAAAGAAGCCGGGTGATGCCTGAAAGTTCCCTGCCCTCCATGTTTTTACTGAGGGAGAGTACCGGATAGAGGTCTATAAGGCCCAGCACATCGGCACGGGTTTTTACCGCGGCGGCTTTTTCCGGCGTATCGGTAACAGGGACGGTATTTGCCATACAGACAACCGTACCGTAACCGCCGGCTGCCGCGGCAAGGCATGCGGCTTCCAGGTTTTCCTTTTCGGTAAGGCCCGGATCCCTTAAGTGCGCATGGAGATCGACAAAGGCAGGCATAAGCACAGGATAGCGCACCGTCAGATTCGCAGATGGGGCGTCTTCCCTTGGCAGAAGATTCCAGCCTTCGATAACCAGAGCCGCCTCGACCGAGGTTCTTTCAAGCTGTTTATCGAATAGTACATTATCGGGACAATCCGCATCGCCGGGGATCACTTCGCGGATAAGGCCGTTCTCAATGATCACCGAGCCTGTAATGTCCGTATCCCGATCAACTATACGGAAATGCCGTAGTACCGTTATCATAAAGCCCCGCAAACTCCTAGTTGGTTTTCGTGGAGCTTCCCAGCACAGCGGCGGCGGTTTCGCGCAGGAACGCTATGGTGTGGTGAGCCGTTGCCGGGACGCTGTTCTCCAGCAACAGATCAATCCCGGGTTTTCCGGGCAGCAACAGCTTGAACAGCGCGGAGTAATCCAGACTGCCGGTTCCCGCCGGAAGGCCGTCTTTCTTTTTGCCCTCCTCCATCCTGAAATCCTTGAGGTGGACCGCGGCTATATGATCGCCCAAGGCGTCAAAAGCCCTGGCGAAAAACGACTCCTGACTTTCGTTTAATCCTGCGCCGGGAATAAGATTTACCGGATCGTAGATAACCCGCAGGGTAGGCGAACGGAAACAGTCTATTACCTTTGTCATCAATTTAATAGAAGAAACAGTATGCTGATCGGCTACCGGCTCTATGCCCACCATAGCCCCGCACTTTTCAGCGGTATTTAAAAGCCGATCAAGCGAGGAGCAGAAAAGGCTAAAGGTTGCGGGCTTTTCCGTATCGGGGTGCCAGGAACAATCAGGATTACAGGAACCGGTTTCTGTACCAACAAGGGGGCAGCCGAAATCCCGTGCAAAACGTAGATGTTCCTCAAAATTCCTAAGCATATTTTCACGGACAGCAGGATCAGGATGAACAGGATTAATATAGCAGCCCAGAACCGCTATAGAAATATTCCTTGCCTCCAGTATTTTCCGTATACGCCGGGCATAGCCTGGACTGAGCGAACCGGGAGGCGGTGCGGAGGGAAGGGCCTTAGTTAAGGCTAGCTGAATTGAATCTATATTATAAGCGGCAAGGACATCGGCCAACTGCTCAAGCGGCAAACGCCCGTAATCGTGGGCTCGTAAACCAATCTGTATCATAGTATGGATTATACCAAATTTTACAAAGAAGTAACTAGCCCCTGATATAAAAGAGAGCCGATAGTTCAAAGCCTTTCGGAACTCCCATGAATGATAGGGACGGGCAAAATAGATGTCCAACCATAAGGCAGACGATGTTCAAAGTCGGGGCCTTCTTAATTAATCCCTGTTGTCCGCTAGCAGCCGCGGACACTTCGTGTCCGATTGCACTTGTGGATTTTTTGCTCAGTGTGCCTTTGGCACACCTTCATGCAAAAAATCCCGATCAATGGGCATGCTGTACTCTTCGAGTAT
>JAISQR010000573.1 GCA_031274035.1 Treponema sp.
TGCGAAAAAAGCGAGACGGATTGTTACGGTATCTTATTTTAGCAAAAACCAGATAGTGGAGACCTATCATGTCGATCCGGAACGTGTCGCGGTTATTTACAATAGTTGGAATCATTTTAAAACTATTAAACCTGATTATTCGGTCTTTGACAATTTTCCGGCGCTGGCAAAACCGTTTTATTTTTCCCTGGGAAGTCTTTCAAAACGAAAAAATATCAACTGGATTATAACCTATGCGTCAAAAAATCCCGATTCGTATTTTGCTGTTTCGGGAACAAGCCTTCCTACAACTCAGATTGACGGCCTGGGGAATGCTTCTGCATTAGGAAATATTCTGTTGCTTGGGTATCTGGATGACGCTCAGGTGAAGGCGCTCATGGAACGGTGCAAGGCTTTTATACTTCCCTCCTACTACGAAGGGTTTGGGCTTACGCCTCTTGAAGCGCTCTCCTGCGGCGCCCCCGTTATTATCGCGAATGCCGCAAGTCTCCCGGAGATTTACGGCAACGCCGCCCATTATATCGATCCTTTTAATACGGACATTGATCTTGATACTTTGTTAAAAGAACCGGTTGAAAGCCCATATGCAATTCTTAAAAAATATTCTTATGACGCGGCGGCAAAGCAGGTTTATGAATTAATCAATATACATCGGGACAAGCCCTGATGTATATTGTTCCGGTAAGGTATTTGACTCAGGGTGTATACCTTTAGTTCCGCCGCAATCCCTCGCGCAGGCGGGTTCTTAGCGGGTTTTTAGGTATGTATCATATACCCTTCGCGGACAATCAAAAAATTTCATACCCATAATACCGGAAAATTCGGCGGAATCCCATTTTCCAGTCAGAAAATACCTATGCAAAATTCCTCTAAACACAAAGTCCGCTTTTTCAACACCACCGGCCCCTGCAACCCGGAAGACCACTACATGCTGCCGCCGGCAGACCGCCTTGTAGGCGCGCAGCTTGACCGGTATATCGGCGACAAACTGTACTGGATACTGCACGCTCCGCGGCAAACCGGCAAGACCACTTTTCTGCAAAGCTGGATGCGGGAAATTAACTCGGGCGATAAGGCAATTGCCTGTTATGTAACCGTAGAAACATGCCAGGGTGTGCGTGATGCGGAACGGGCAATACCCACAATTTGCAGCGCAATTACGGCATGGGCGGAGCGGTACGGTCTGCCCGTCCCCGGTAGTGGATATAACGCCCCCCATTCGCAGTTGAACAGCATTCTGAGTGATTGGGCAAAACTCTGCGCACCCAACCCCCTGGTTGTCCTCTTTGACGAAGTCGATGTCCTGGAGGGTGAAGCTCTCATCAGTTTTTTGCGGCAACTGCGCAGCGGTTTTGCCGGTCGTGCCGCCGGCATTTTTCCTGTATCTATCGTACTTGTGGGTATGCGGGATTTAAAAGACTACATCGCCGCCGCAAAGGGCGGCATAGTCCCTAACCCCGGTTCTCCCTTCAATATTAAAGCCGATTCCGCTATGCTCTCTAATTTTAGTAAAGACGATGTTGCCAAACTATTTGCCCAAAGGACAAGCGAAACCGGACAGCTTATCACTGTAGAAGCGCTCGACTTCGTCTTTAACGAATCCAGGGGACAGCCCTGGATCGTTAATTCCCTGTTCATGCGCGCCACCATGCGGGTTCTGCAAAGAACCGGCACGGAGACTGTCGATATATTTCATGTAATGGAAGCCCGTAAACAGATGATCGAGGCGCGGGAAACCCATCTTGACGCCCTCGGCGTCCGGCTCCGCGACAGCCGCGTGAAGAGGGTCATCCAAACTATCATTACCGGCGCCATTGACCCTCCTCTCGGACGTACTAATCCCGATGTGGAGTTCTGTATGGATTTGGGCCTTATCACCTGGACTAGCGAGAAGGGGTTTACCATTGCCAATCCGGTGTACGAAGAGATATTTACCCGCTATCTTAATGCGGAATACCATGACAGTATGCCGCCGCCTTCAACATGGAAATGGCAAAAGGACGACGGCGCCCTGGATATGGACAGCCTGTTGCGGGAGTTCCAGGGATTCTGGCGGACCCATTCTGAAATATGGGAACAATCGGCCGAATACACCGAAGCGTTTCCGCATTTGCTCCTGATGGCTTTTTTACAGAGGATAACCAACAGCGAAGGACGCATTGAACGCGAATATGCGGCGGGCCGCGGGCGGATAGATCTGGCGGTAGAATACCGGGGGGAATGGAACATAATCGAAATAAAACTGCTGAGGAAAGGCCAGTCTCCTGAAACGGTAAAGACGCAGGGGATAGAACAGATTGTACGCTACCATGATACATTTAAACCGGGTTGCGGTTCGGTGAATACTCAGGTTAAAGGCTGTTATCTCATAGTATTTGACCGGCGGCCTGATGCACGGTATCTTGAGTGGGGTAAGAGGCTGAGTTGGGAAACTGAAAACGGGGTAACGATAATCGGCTGCTGAATTTTATTGATAGATTTTCATTATACCTCTTGACGTAATGTTCATTTTGAGATTATAATGTATCAAAATTGAACATACAAGGAGTATATTCTATGAAAAAAACAATCGGATGGGTTTTAACAGTCCTATTGGTTTTCGGACTTGTTTCCTGCAAAAAGGAAGACAATAACGCTGTTGTTATATTTACCAGTACGGAAGATTTTAGAACAGAACATATACAGGAACTGCTCAAACAGCAATTTCCCCGATACGATATTACCGTACAGGTACTTTCTACCGGAAACCATGCGGCAAAAATCAAGGCGGAAGGTCAGGATACCGAAGCGGATATTACGCTCAATCTTGAAACAGGCCATTTGGAGTCGGTAAAAGACGTACTTGCGGATCTTTCATCCTATGATACTTCTGAATTTCTTGACGAACTTGTACCGGCGCATCATAAGTATCTGCCCTGGGATAAATCAAGCGGCGCCATTGTCATAAACCGCGAACAACTTACCGGAATGGGGCTTCCGATTCCTGCTTCCTATGAAGATCTGTTGAAAAGTGAATATAAAGGGCTTATTTCCATGCCTAACCCCAAATCGTCCGGTACCGGTTATATGTTTTTGGTCAGTCTTATTAACGCATGGGGAGAGGACAATGCGTTTGCCTATTTTGATTCCCTCTCCGAGAATATTTTGCAGTTTACTACATCAGGTTCAGGGCCGGTGAACGCTCTTATTCAGGGAGAAGCCGCGATTGGATTGGGAATGACTTTAACGACAACGCAGGCAATAAACAGCAGGGGTGTTCCTTTGGAAATATTGTTTTTTAGCGAGGGCGCTCCCAATATTACCACGGGTATGGGTATTATAAAAGGAAAAGAGAATCGTCCGGCGGTAAAGGAAGTCTTTCAATTTACAATTACCAAGCTGGTTAAGGATGATAAGGAATTATACAGTCCTGAAGCTATCTTTAAGAATCAACCCAACAACATACCAAACTACCCAAAAAATATACCTTACGCTGATATGACCGGTGTGTATGATACTGTATTAAAGGATCGGCTTCTTGCCAAATGGAAGTATTAACGGCGCATTAATGGATAAACTCGAAGTTAGAGATTTAGTTCATGTTTTTAACCGGCAGGAGGTGCTGCATAAAATCAATTTTACGGTCAGGAATGGGGAGTTTCTTTCCATTCTTGGACCGTCAGGTTGTGGTAAAACAACAATTCTGAGGATACTTATTGGGCTTCTTCATCCTACATCTGGAAGTATTATCAAGGATGGTACGGATATAACCGGTTTGGCGCCTTCCGCCCGTAATATGGGGATAGTTTTTCAGAATTACGCGCTTTTTCAGAATATGACGGTTCTACGCAATGTAGAATACGCCCTCAAATTTAACAAGGAACTTAAAGCAATATCCCGTTCGGTAGCCCTTAATATCATTGAACAGGTAGGGCTTACCGAACATCTAAATAAAAAACCCGGCAAGCTATCGGGCGGCCAGCAGCAACGGGTAGCCATTGCCCGTACTCTTGCAAGAAACCCTGAAATTATTCTTTTTGATGAGCCTATGTCCGCACTTGACGCGGCAACAAGGCTTCTGCTTAGGGATGAAATAAAACGCATTCAAAAACAATTTCATTCTACTATAATTTACATTACCCACGATCAAGAGGAAGCCTTTGCGCTTTCCGACCGTATCATGGTAATGGAGCACGGTAATATTCACCAACTCGATACGCCGGAAAATCTTATACATAACCCGGCGGACCAGTTTATCCAGGACTTTGTAATTGATAACCTCAAATTAAAGATCAGATCCTTGATTAAATATATTGAGGTTTCCCAATGAGGAGGCTGAAGGGTTCAAGTTCTGTTAAACTGCTTTTAATCGCATTTCTAACGGTAACGGTTATTCTTCCCCTGATCCGTATGCTTGTATACATGACCGGTGTGGATATTTCCGCCATCATTGATTCGGTCCAATTTAGGCAGTCAGTTAAAAATTCACTTTTAGCGGCGGGAACCGGAACAATTATTTCTATTATAACGGCGTATATTTTTGCTATTTGTATTGTCCGTACCAACATGCGTTTTAGGGATGTATTTGGTATTTTCGCGGCCCTTCCCATGCTTATTCCATCAATATCCCACGGCATGGGCCTGATCCTGCTCCTGGGCTCAAATGGTATCCTTACCCGGTTGTTAGGGCTTAAACAGTCTATCTATGGGTTTAAAGGCATTGTTCTGGGTTCGATATCCTATGCTTTTCCGGTGGCCTTTCTTATGTTTTCCGATATTTTAAAATACGAAGACGGATCGCCTTACGAAGCGGCGGCGGTTTTAGGCATCCCTAAAATCAGTCAATTTTTTTCTATCACTATTCCCTATCTCCGCAAGCCCCTTATATCCGTGGTTTTTGCGGTCTTTACTTTGATTTTTACCGATTACGGAGTACCCCTTATGATTGGAGGACGATTCACTACCCTGCCGGTACTTATGTATCAGGAAGTAATCGGCCTTCTTAACTTTAACAGGGGAAGCGTAATCGGATCTTTCCTGCTTATTCCGGCAATAATAGCATTTCTTTTTGACATATTAAATAAAGACAAGGGGAATCAAAATTTTATTATTCAGGAAAAATTTAGAAAAGAAAATGCTTTTAGGGATGGTATCGCCGCCGCGTATAGTGTAGTTGTATGCCTTATAATTGCATTGCCCTTTGTCATTTTTATCATTCTTACCTTTGTGAACAAGTATCCTGTTGATCTGTCTTTCTCTCTGGCTAATATCGCAAAAACCCTTAATATGAACGCCGGAAGATACCTGATGAATTCCCTGATTATCGCATTGGGAGTTTCTATGCTGGGTACTGTCTTATCATATATTATTGCATATTTTACAGCCAGAATTCCAGGAAAAACATCAAAGACGCTGCATCTTATATCCATTACATCGCTGGCAATTCCTGGTTTAGTTCTGGGACTTTCTTATGTTCTTTTTTTTAAAGGTTCTTTTTTATATGGAACTTTTTCAATTCTCATCATGGTAAATATCATTCATTTTTTAGCGTCTCCTTATTTAATGGCCTATAATTCCCTTGGAAAACTGAACGGTAATCTTGAAGATGTCGGCTTAACGCTGGGAATAAGCAGATTTTTTATCATTAAAGATTGCCTTATTCCGCAGACTAAACTAACCATTCTCGAGATGTTTTCCTACTTTTTTGTCAATTCCATGATGACAATATCCGCCGTTTCTTTTTTGAATACAGTCAAAAACAGACCGGTTTCTCTTATGATCACTCAGTTTGAAGCCCAGTTGTTTCTGGAAGGCGCCGCCTTTGTTTCGTTGCTCATCTTAGCTTGTAATTTTGCCGTTAAATGTCTGGTTTATGTTTTAAGAAAAAAACTAGACGGTTAATCATAGGGCCAGAGGTAAACAATGGAACTTTCTCGAACCAAGTTTGATATACTTATCTATTTAGAAAGCATACATTACAGGGAGCAAATTCCGACCCAGAGAGATATTGCAAAAAATACAGATCTATCCGTAGGAACGGTGAATAAAACATTGGCGCAGCTTTCAGACGCGCAATTGACGGATCAAAACCGAATAACCGTTAAAGGTATACAGGCCCTGGAACCCTATAGGGTTAAACGGGCAGTCTTTATTGCCGCCGGATTCGGGAGCCGTCTTGTTCCTATTACGTTGAATACCCCAAAACCATTGATAAGGGTTAAAGGCGTGCGCATTATCGATACTCTGCTGGACGCGGTTATAGCCGCGGGCATATCGGAAATTATTATTGTCCGCGGGTATCTTGGCGAGCAGTTTGATCAGCTTTTATATAAATATCCAGCTATTACTTTTCTGGAAAACCCTTTTTATAACGAATCGAATAATATTTCTTCGGCTATGTGCGTCCGTTACCAATTACAGAATGCCTATATGTTGGAGTCCGATCTGTTCCTCAAAAATCCTCAGCTCATCACCAAATATCAGTATACCAGTAATTATCTTGGCGTACCTACGGATCGAACTGATGATTGGTGTTTTGAAGCAAAAGACGGTGTCATCTCAAAACTTCTCGTCGGGGGGGGGGGTGCAAATTGCCATCACATGTTTGGTATTTCTTATTGGAATAAACATGACGGAGCAAAACTTTCGGAACATATCAAACAGGTTTATGAAATGCCCGGCGGCAAAGAACGGTATTGGGATCAGGTAGCCCTTGAATATTTTATAAAAGAATATAATGTTGAAGTGCGGAAATGTACATTTGACGATATTATTGAAATAGATACTTTTTCCGAATTAAAAAAACTTGATGAGACATACCGCTTGTAGTAATAGAATATAACCCACAAGGAAACAAAATGCTTATACGTTCAAAGGCTCCATTACGGCTTGGCTTTGCCGGAGGCGGAACCGATATTGCTGTATATTACAATCTGTATGGCGGTTATGTACTTAACGCGACAGTAGATATGTATGCGTATTGTACGCTGGAACCCTCTCCGAATAACAGGATTGTCTTTAATGCCGCCGATCTTGAAAAGACAGAAGAGTACGCCGCCGATGGCTGTCCGGCGGTTTCAAAAAATTTACCCCTCCATGCCGGCATCTATAATCGTATTGTAAAAGACTATAACAATGGTAAACCGCTTTCCTTTATCATGACGACATATTCCGACGCTGTCGCGGGTTCCGGCCTTGGATCTTCGTCAACAATGGTGGTCGCGATAATCAAGGCTTTTGCCGAATGGCTTAATCTGCCGCTTGGAGAGTATGATATTGCTTCCCTTGCCTATAAAATCGAACGGGAAGATCTGTGTTTATCGGGCGGTAAGCAGGATCAGTACGCAGCGACTTTTGGCGGTTTTAATTTTATGGAATTCTATGGGAACGAAAAAGTGATCGTTAATCCCCTGCGTTTAAAACGATGGATTAGAAATGAAATTGAAGCGTCGCTTGTACTCTATTACACCGGAGTGTCCAGAGAAAGCGCGAACATCATCAATAAGCAAATTGAAAATACGGAAAAGAAAAATGATAAAAGTATAGAAAACATGCACGAACTAAAAAAACAGGCGGTACTTATGAAAGAATCCCTTTTAAAAGGAGATTTTAAAGGCTTTTCCGAAGGCCTCAATAAAGGCTGGCTTGCAAAACGGAATATAACAGAATCAATATCTAATAGTATTATTGATGAATTGTATCAATACGCAATTGACAACGGAGCCGAATCCGCAAAAATATCAGGAGCGGGAGGGGGCGGTTTTATGATGCTATACTGTAATCCATGCAAGCGGATTAATCTGATCAGGGCTTTGAAGAAAAAAGACGGTATTGTGATGACCCCCAGTTTTACTGAAATAGGAACACAGGCATGGACTATATTAAACAGTTAATAGAACGGTATCCTGCTTTAAGCGGAATTAAAGAGGATATTTTTAAGGCCGGAGATATACTGATTGAAATGTACAGGACAGGCGGAAAACTCCTTGCGGCAGGTAACGGAGGCAGTGCGGCTGACGCTGAACATATAATCGGGGAACTTATGAAAAGTTTTGTTAAAAAGCGCCGCGCCCCCGCTGAATTTATTGATACCCTGCATACCATAACCGATTCTGAAAAGGCGCTTTATTTAGGGGAATATCTTGCCCAGGGTATACCGGGCATTGCCTTAACCGCGCACACCGCGCTCAATACTGCCTGCATAAACGATATTGACGGAACTATTATCTATGCCCAGCAGGTATATGGATATGGAAAAGCTGAAGATGTGTTTTTAGGAATCTCAACGTCCGGTAATTCAAAAAATATACTCTACGCTATGATTACCGCAAAGGCAAAAAAAATGAAGACCATAGCCCTAACCGGCGGATCCGGCGGGGCTGTAAAACAATACGCTGATATAGCAATTATTGTACCGGAAACAGAAACATACAAGATACAGGAACTGCATCTGCCTATATACCACGCTTTATGTCTTATGCTGGAGGATTATTTTTTCTGATGAAAACAGTGATTATGGCAGGCGGCAAGGGAACTCGTATCGCGGCTATTGCTTCAGATGTTCCTAAACCCATGATCAGGATTTGTGGAAAACCTATACTTGAATATCAAATTGAATGTCTTAAAAAAAATAATCTGACAGATATAATCATTGTTACCGGGCATTTAGGCCAGGTTATTCAGGATTATTTCGGAGACGGGAGTAAATTCGGCTGTACAATTTCTTACTATACAGAGACTGAACCCCTTGGAACCGCCGGCGCCCTGTTTAAAATAAAGGATAAACTCGGTGATGATTTTATCCTTGTAAACGGTGATATAATTTTTGATATAGATTTTTCCCGTTTTATCAGTTTTTACCGGCAGAAAGAAGCGCAGGCGGCTTTGGCCGTCCATCCGAACAGCCATCCTTTTGACAGCGCCGTCTTAATGAGCGATTCTGAAGGCAGGGTAATAAAATGGCTCAATAAAGAAGAACCCCGGCTGTATTACAAGAACCAGGTCAACGCGGGTATTCATATTCTTTCAAAAAACATCCTTTCCGCCGTTAAACCCGCGCAGGAAAAAATAGACCTTGACAGGGAAATATTTAAGCCGCAATTATCAACATGCCGCGTTTTTGCCTACCCTACCCCTGAGTATATCAAGGATGTGGGAACCCCTGAACGTTACACCCAGGTTTCGGCGGATATTGAAAAGGGAACGGTAAAACAACGCAATTTAAGACAAAGGCAAAAGGCGGTTTTCCTTGACAGGGACGGTACGATTAATACCCTTAACAACTTTGTCAAAAAACCGGAAGACCTTGAACTGATTGAAGGCGCGGCTGAGGCGGTACGGCGGATAAACCGCTCAGGCTATCTTGCCATCGTCATTACCAATCAGCCGGTGATCGCCCGCGGCGAGGTTTCCCTTGAAGAATTGCGGGCCATTCATAACAAGATGGAAACCGAATTGGGGAAACGCGGGGCCTATCTTGACGATATATTCTTCTGCCCCCACCACCCCGATAAAGGTTTTCCAGGGGAACGCTCCGAATACAAGATTGACTGTGAATGCCGTAAGCCGAAACCCGGTATGATCCTAAAGGCGGCGGAAAAATACAACATCGATCTGGCGGCGTCGTATATGGTTGGGGACGATATGCGGGATGTCATGGCAGGTCTGGCGGCAGGATGCAGGGCCGTATTGTTGAACGAAAAAACAGGCGGGCAAATAATGGTTTTTTCGGATTTAGCGGAATTTGCAGAGGATTTGCTGTAAAAAGGCATGAATAGTATGCTTGATATTCTATATACAATTATTATTTTTCCTCTGGTCCAAATCATCGAATTATCGTACCTGTTCGTTTATCGGGTTTCCCATAATTCAGGAATCGCGCTTTTCGGAGTCAGCATAGCGGTAAGCGTTCTTACCCTGCCCCTCTATTTGCGCGCTGAAAAATGGCAGGAAACCGAACGTAAAATTCAAAAACATCTGGCCCCTAAAATAGCGAAAATTAAGGCCGTATTCTCAGGCGATGAGCAGTATATGCTTTTATCAACATACTACCGGCAGAATCACTACCATCCGGTTTACGCGCTGAGGAACACCTTTGGCCTTTTTATTCAGCTTCCCTTTTTCATAGCGGCTTATTCGTATCTTTCGCATCTAGAAGCAATACAGGGCGTTTCTTTTTTGTTTGTTAATGACCTGGGAGCGCCTGATATGCTTATTAATGTGCGGGGGGGCTATAATTTAAATATTCTGCCTCTGATAATGACCCTTGTCAACTGTATTTCAAGTTCAATATACACAAAAGGACTAGCGCTAAAAGATAAGATACAGCTTTATGGCATGGCTTTAGTCTTTTTGATGTTGCTTTACAATTCACCTTCGGGATTGGTGCTGTATTGGACAGTAAATAATATATTTTCGCTGCTGAAAAATATATTAGTAAAAACAAAATACACCAAACAATTGGTATACGGCATCCTTTTTACCGCTGCCGCCTGTCTTGATGTATATGTGCTTTTTTTTCACTCTGGGGATTTACCAAACCGTTTATTAGCCTGCGGTATTTTTTCCTGCGTTTTCTTTATCCCTTTATTCATAAAAATACCATCGGCGGCGGCGTATAAATTTGGCTATAAGAGTATTACCAAGGACATACCATATACACGCCGTTGTTTTATTTTATCTTCGTTGATTATTTTGCTTCTTGCCGGATTAGTAATTCCAGGATCACTCATTGCATCTTCTGTAGAAGAATTTTCCTTTATTGAAAATTACAGATCGCCTTTTCCTTTTATCTTTCATACCATGCTGCAAGCTATGGGAATCTCTCTTTTTTGGAGTATTAGTATTTATCTTCTTTTTTCACCGCGGATACAGCAATGCCTCTCGATATTTATGATAATCCTGTCTTTATGGGCATTGATCAACGTATTCCTTGTTTCTGAAAACTTCGGTTTTCTTACCAATACGCTTATTTTCTCAGACCCTAAATTTTTTACCGCCGGTAATATTAAGAGTTATCTTATCAATATGGCAATCCTTGCCGTTTCAACTATTTTTGTTTTATATCTCATATTAATGGGAAAGAAGATGCTTTTGTTTTCTTTCCAGATAATTGTTCTTGTATCCCTTCTTTGTTTTGGAATTGTTACAATCGCAAAAATTCAAAGCGAGTATACGATGCTTCAGGACCGGCAGGATACTGACAATGCCAACACCGCAATTACCTCTTATTCTTTTTCAAAAACAGGAAAGAATGTGTTGCTTATCATGCTTGATGCCGCGGTCTCAGGCTATGTACCGTATATTTTTGAGGAAAAACCGGAACTTGTGTCTAGTTTTAAAGATTTTACATGGTATCCCAATTGCGTTTCCTTTGCCAATCATACACTTATAGGGGCGCCGCCTATTTATGGCGGCTATGAATATACACCGGAAGAAATCAACCGCAGAGATTCAGTTCCGCTCGTTGAAAAACACAAAGAGGCATATTTACTGCTCCCTCTTCTTTTTTCAAAAATGGACTATTCGGTAACCGTAACCGATCCGCCTTTCAGTAATTATCGAATGTCAAAACTAAGTATCTTTGCCGATTACCCTCAAATTCACGCGGATAATATTATTGGTAAATATACTTCCCATTGGCTTAACGCCTATCCTGATAAACAGAATTTACAAAGCGTCAGTATTTCCAGATTACTGCAAAATAATTTGATTCGTTTTTCTGTTTTTAAGACGGCGCCGCTTTTTCTTCGTTTTTTCATCTATGATGACGGAGATTGGCTTGGCACGGCCAACCTACGCGGCGGAAATAAATCCAAAAATAGGTTGACCAAAGTTTTTATTGACAACTATGCGCATATGGATTTGCTGCCGCAACTCACCGGGATTACCCATACGGGGAATACATATACAGCCATTTATACCCCGCTCACCCATGAACCCATATTGCTACAGGTTCCGGACTACATCCCTTACAGTAATATTACCAATCAGGGAAACGGCCGTTTCGCCGATGACAGTTATTATCATGTGAACATGGCTTCCTTTCTTCTGTTGGAAAAGTTTTTTCTGTTTTTAAAAGATGAAGGTGTATATGATAATTCGAGGATCATTCTTGTTGCCGATCACGGACGGGGTTCCGGCAATTATGAAAACAATATACTATTACCTGACGGTTCATATTTGCAATTATACAATCCCTTGTTGATGGTTAAAGATTTTAAGCGCGAATATTCTGAAGACAGCTTGACGGATGATCATTTAAAAATCGATAATTCATTTATGACCAATGCGGATATAGTTTCCTTTGCGCTTAAGGATATTGCGGTGGATCCGGTTAATCCATTTACCAATCAAAAGTTACAAACCCGTAAAGCAGATGGCGCCAATGTCGCAACCATCGGCGCTTTGAGCAGCTATCGTCACACTGAATACAAATATAATATAGAAAACGGTAACTGGCTGCATGTCCACACTAATATTTTCGATCCCGCAAACTGGAAAAGGCCTAGATAAATTTATATATCCGTAGCATATGAGGTGATAACATGGGGAACCTGTTTTATACTGTCATTATTTATCCAATTGTACAGATTATAGAAGTAATATATGTGCTTATTTATAAAATTTTTGATAATCCATCTATTGCGGTTATTGGTGTAAGTTTTGCCGTTACTTTTTTATGTCTGCCGCTCTATATTGTCGCGGAAAACTGGCAGCATAGAGAACGGGAAATTATTAAAAAGCTGAAACCGAAAATAGATAAAATAAAAAGTGTTTTCAAAGGCGACGAGCAATATATGATTTTGTCAACTTATTACCGGCAAAATCACTACCACCCGGTTTATGCTTTAAGAAATTCCTTTGGAATTCTCATTCAAATACCATTTTTTATTGCGGCTTACTCGTACCTGTCCCGTCTCGAAGTACTAAACGGCAGTTCCTTTCTCTTTATTCGGGATATGAGCGTTCCCGACGCGAGTCTGAGTATTGGAAATTTAAAAATCAATATTCTTCCTATTATGATGATCCTTATTAACGGTATTTCAGGAGCGGTATATACCAGCGGGCTTTCAGGTAAAGACAAAGCTCAGGTTTACGGAACGGCCGCTCTTTTCCTTGTACTTCTTTATAATTCTCCGGCAGGGCTTGTTCTGTATTGGACCATGAATAATGTATTTTCCTTATTCAAAAACATTCTTTACAAGTTAAAAAACCCTTTAAAAATTCTCTATATTATCATTAGTTTTTGCGTACTTGTTTTTATTGTCTATATTTTGTTTTTTAATAGCCGTGCATTCCTTATAAGGTTGGCATTGATAGGCGCCGCATCTCTTATTCTACTTACGCCCTTATTTGTAAAATGTATAAAAATTGCTCAAAGATCATTTCTGGATTCGCTTTTACATAACCGTAAACAGCAACGTGTCCTTTTTATACTGAGTTGTATAATCCTTACGGTGTTTATTGGTTTATGTATTCCCTCCGTAGTCATTGCATCCTCTCCAGGGGAATTCAGTTTTATCGACGCCTATAGATCGCCGTTTCCTTTCATTTATTATTCATTATTACAATCACTCGGTTTATGCCTGTTTTGGCCTTTATGTATTTATTTCCTGTTTAATGACAAGATAAAAACAATACTTACAACGCTCTTTGCTATCATAGCTATATACGCATTGGTAAATGATCTTGTCTTTCAAAATAACTATGGAACAATTTTAAATACTTTCCATTTTAATACAACAGGTGTGCTCGTTGTTTCAGTAACTACCACGGTGTTAAATATAGTAAGTTTGCTGGGTATCGTACTTTTATTCTTTTATCTTGTAAAAAAAGAAAAAATAAAAGTTATCATTTCATGTGTAGGAATAATACTCCTGTCATTAACTATATATTCCGGTTACAATATAGTACGCATACATTCCGGTTATAACAAAGTCCTGGCGTTGCAAAATACCAGTCAGGCGGCGGTCAATACTATTACACCGGTTTTCTCTTTATCACGGGGGAAACCTAATGTCATTGTAGTTATGGCCGATTGCGCCATAAACGGCTATATAAAACCAATATTTGAAGAACATCCGTTCCTCAAAGAAAGTTTTGACGGTTTTACCGTATATCCCAATACGGTTTCTTTTGCCTTGCATACTCTTATGGGAGCGCCTCCAATCTGGGGCGGCTACGACTATACCCCCAGAGAAATGAATGCCCGCGATTCTGTACCTCTGATAGAAAAAAACAATGAGGCGCTCCTTGTCCTCCCAAGACTCCTTGCCGGAGCGGGGTATCAGGTTACGGTTACCGATCCTTCGTGGGCTAATTATGAATGGATTCCCGATACCAGTATATATAAAAACTACGAAAATATAACAGCTTTTAATACCATTGGACGGTATAGTAATCTCTGGTATACACAAAACAACTATGGAAACAGTCAAATTACCAGTACTACAATTAAACGAAACATACTATGGTTTTCAATATTAAAAATTGCTCCTCCTGCGTTACGGATACTGATATATGATGACGGGTGGTATTGGAGTACCGATGATATTGGCGAATCAAATATAGGGTTTATTAATTCATATTCTGTACTTGATTTTCTTCCGGAACTTACAACGTATAACGCGGAAGCATCATCTGCATTATTGATTACCAATGACACAACCCATAATTTAACTTTTTTGCAATATCCTGATTATACGCCGGTTGAAACAGTAACAAGCAAAGGAGACAGTGAATTTTCAGACAGTGATTATTATCATGTAAACAGTGCGTTTTATTTGAAATTTGCTGAATGGCTTGACGATCTTAAAAAAAACGGTGTGTATGACAATACACGTATTATCATTGTATCGGATCACGGTGCGGGAGTTAATGCCCATCTCGCGGATACGCCTATTCCAATTCCAGACGAACAGCGTGAAAAATATAATCCAGTACTATTGGTAAAAGATTTCGATGAACATGGTGAACTAAAAACTGATATGGCTTTTATGACAAACGCGGATGTACCGTTTTTAACGGTAAAAGATATTATTGATAATCCGGTAAACCCTTTTAACGGGAAACCAATCACAACCGAACCTAAATATAATGGAGTTTATATCACCATTAACCATATGCCGCAAGTATATCAACACAGTAAATATACCTTTAATATACGCAGCAATCAATGGGTTTTTGTCCGTGATAATATTTTTGACGAAAAAAACTGGAGTAAAGTAGGACCATGACGCGTCTATATTTTAATTTATTGTACATTGATCCTGGTACCGGAAGCATGCTCTTTTCTATCCTGATTGGAGCGGCCGCAACCCTGTATTTCCTTGCACGGGCTCTGATCATCAAGGCTAAAGTTGCATTCTCAGGCGGACGCGCCGCGGTCAACGCGGGTGTATCGTATCCCTATATTATTTACTCTGAAGGAAAACAATACTGGAATGTATTTAAACCCGTTCTTGATGAATTTGAAAAACGGGAGGAAACCCTCTTGTATCTTACATCCCAAGGAGACGATCCTGTTTTTACCGGTGAATACCATTTTATCAAAAGTGAATTTATTGGGGATGGGAATAAGGCTTTTGCGAGGCTCAATTTCCTGTCCGCCGAAGTAGTTCTTATGACTACCCCCGGACTTGATGTATATCAACTGAAGCGGGCAAAGACCGTAAAACATTATGTCCATGTACTTCATGCGCCGAGCGACGCCACGATGTACCGGATGTTCGGCATCGACTATTTTGATTCGATCCTGCTTACCGGGGACTATCAGGCAAGGGATATCCGTATACTTGAACAACTGCGCAACTTGCCGGAAAAGCAGCTTATAACGGTAGGTTGTACCTATCTTGACGTATACGCTGAAAAAATAAAGCAGCTTCCAGGGGAAGTTGAGCATCCGTTTACCGTCCTTGTTTCTCCCTCGTGGGGAGCATCAGGTTTATTGGCGCGCTACGGTACAAAACTGCTTGATCCGCTGGTTAATACCGGCTGGCGGATAATCATACGGCCGCATCCACAATCAAAAAAATCTGAAGCCCAAATGCTTGAATCGCTTACGGAAAAATACAAAAATACGGCTAATGTACTGTGGGATTATGAACGGGAAAACATCTATTCTCTTGCAAAGGCCGATATCATGATCTCGGATTTTTCGGGCATTATTTTTGATTATATCTTTCTTTTTGATAAACCGGTTATGTATGTAAAGCAGGGAATAGACCTGCGGCCTTACGACGCGGATGATCTTGGAGACAATGCCGGTGAAGAGCTGTGGCAGTTTAAGACTTTGCGTGAAATCGGCATAGAGCTCAAAGAGGAAGACTTCGGGGCAATCGGTACTATAATTACCCGGGCGTCAGACAGCGCCGAATTAAAAGAGGCGCTGCACAAGGCGAAAGAAACCGCCTGGCAGTATCAGGGCGAAGCAGGAAAACGGATAGTTGATTTTATGATAAGCCTTACGGAAAAAAATGCTTAATCTTCTCTACACTGTCATTATATATCCTCTTGAATTA
>JAISQR010000072.1 GCA_031274035.1 Treponema sp.
TCTATCATTTCGGCGAGACGCCCCGCGGCCTGTATGCCCCGGCGGGAACAATCGCTCACCAGGAGGATAATATCCACCGGCGGCAGTATGCCCCGGCTGATATGTTCAAGCCCCGCCTCGTTGTCAACCACCATATATTTGTAGTTCTTGTAGTACCTCTGTATCTGGTCCCGCAGCAGGTCGTTCACAAAACAGTAGCAGCCCTTCCCCTGGGTCCTCCCCATGACCAGCATATCGAAATCATCTTCCTCGACAATGGCGGAACTGAACCGGAAATCCGCGTATTCGCTCTTGGACATCCCCGGAGGAATGGGATTATGCTCCGCCCAGTCGCCCCTGGCGATCTCCTCGCGGATATCCCCCAGGCTCACTTCCTTCTTGACCCCCAGCACCTCATTCAGGTTGGAATTGGCGTCCGCGTCTACCGCAAGAATGGGGCCCTTCCCGGCTTTAATCAGGTAATTGATAAAGAGGCCCGAAACGGTGGTTTTGCCGGTTCCCCCCTTCCCGGCCAGGGCTATACTATAGGTCATGAATTTACTCCTCAACAAGGATAGTATACCAGGAAAACCGGGAAAAGGTCCGGCTTTAATTGCTTAATAATGGTAAAAATTTGTGCTTACCATACGGAATACCAATTAATCTGTTTCGCGTAGTCCTCCGCTATTCCGCGCAGTTTCGGGTACATTAACCGTGCTTCATCCGGTGATTGAAAGGTAAAGAAAGGTACAATGAGCAGATCGGGCTTTGCAAGGTCCACGATATTCTGGAACCAGGCAATCGGATCTTCATCACCCGGCCAGTTTAGGTATATAAAGGCTTTACCGCCCAGCGTTTTTTTGAGGGAAGGCAGATCCTTTCTGCTATAGGTATAATTCAAATCAATACAGCCGGGCGAATGTTTTTGGCTCACGTATTGCGCCGCGCAGGGATTAGGTCCGCAGTTATGCAATCCGCCCGCGCCATAAACATCAAAGATAATGTCATGATAGGGGCCGCTAAATTGGTTGTACATATCCGGACTGATGTTTGCGGAAATATCATCGCTGACATGGCCCTTATGTCCTTCGGGAAACCAGAAATCCACAAAATCCGTAGTGGTGATATTCTGTTCGCCTCCCGCCGCCTTTATGCCTTGCGCTATTACCTCAAGATAGGTTTGTTGAATAATTGTCAGTAATTTTTGTATAGCCTCGGGGTACAGGTAAAACGAGGTCATCAAATTGGTCATACCCAGCAGATCCGCGGCGACATTTACCCCTCCCGCGGCGTCTAATAAAGAAACCGGAATAACTCCGTTCCCGGCCTCGACAAAACGCTGAATCCGGTTAAAGCCTTCGCACAGCCATTCGGACCGCATGATATCCGGTTTTTCAATACCGGCAACGGTCTCATCCAGATCTTCAATGGCGTCCCCTTCCGCCAATATGTAATTTTTAATCCCCGGCGTTTGATTTTCAGAACAGCCCCAGTAGTATTGCGCGCCGAATGCGGCGGCGATACAGGAACAGCCGACATCAGGCCGCATGGCAGGAATCGCATCGGTGCAATTCCCCAATTCCCATTCGGCAACGGCATTACGAAGTTCGCGGTCCAATTGCTTATCGCCATTTTGAAAAGTTTCACGCACCGTATACTCCGACGGTAAACTCAACCGTATACACACGGGAACCCGGGCCAATGGCTTACCACGCCACAGGTCTCTGAACATATTCCGGCGTTCATCCAGACTATCCTTAACATAATTGCTTTTTAAAACGGCGTCAAAACGGTTCATGTCTTTTCTTCTCCTGATATTGTGGATATGCCCATTCCAATTCGTCCCAAACAAACGGAATTACGCTAAAAACCGGGGTAACATTATAAGCATTCGCGCTTTTGGTAATACTTGTAAACATGGCTCGTAATTTTTCAGGAGAAACGGCGGGGTCAATATTCCAAAAATCCAATTCGGTACTGCCCAGTCTGATTGCCCGATCAAATTTTTTCTCCAATTCTTCCAATGCGCCCATCATTTCCAGGGGGCTTATCATTGATTGAAAGGAGACCCCCGGCATTTTTTCACGCACCGCCTGTATGTCCGTACTGTGAGACGCTTGTAAAGCGGTCAGGCGCGGCAGATCTTTATACGCGTCAAGGAAACGATCGACCGGGACATCACAATGATGTAATTGCATCGTCCATGTCCGGCCGGTTAATTCCTCTATGCGGTTTATCAAACGAATATCAAAAGGTTTAATGAGTTCCGTGTAAAGCCCCTCCGATATCATTGTTACATTACAGTTACCAATAGAAAAATTGGCGGCTTTTTTCTCTTTTGGCATTACCGGAAACGTATCCAGAAACTTAAAAATATACTCTATGGCCGCGGTTGATAATTCAAGAACATGCCTGGAAAATTCGGGGTCTTCCAGTAAATCCGAATAGAATTCTTCTCCACGCAGGCGTACAGCTATATTTGTAGGGGATTCGTAATCCAGAAACGCTTTCACGGAACCATATCGTTTTATTTTTTGTTCCCGGGTATTCAAAAACCATTCCGCAAACGGATGTTTGGCAATATCTACCGGTTCCATGCGGCTTAACGCGTCCCGGCTAAAGAAATCAGGCATCCAACCGCCGACAGCCTGGCATGTCAAATTCGCGCCATACAGATAAGGGATAAGGTCCATGCCGTATTTTGTTACTATATTGACATAATCGCCGTCCATAACAGGATTTTCTTCGCCTATATCAAACTGTCCAAATTCATCAAATAAAAAACGCTTACGATTGAGGTACATCATATCAAGATTATCATCGCTGATATATTGCGGCCTCGGTATAGTGTTATGGAAGTACTTATTCCACCATTCATATAAGAAATACACGCTAATAGTAAGTTCTCTCATATTTCAACCTTTTTACGAATGTTCATATATACGAACAGTTGTTATGTATACAACTATTATATCACGACTGGTATTGACATGTCAATGAAAATTCGTACATAATGGCAGTTAACAGATATAAAAACTTTAGGAGGATTATTATGGCAAGACACTTTGAACCCTTGCGGCCTTACAGGTATTTTGGTATTCCCGACAAATACGAATTTGCACATGGCGTAGCATCATTGTGCGCTTACGATGCGCAAAATCTTGCCTTCGTTAAGGAAATTCCGATAGGTACTTTTCCTGATTGCCATGCGGTTTCCGGAGACAACCGTTATGTATACATTGCCTGCCGTGAAGGATTGTATATGATTAGCGCAGATACGCTTGAGGTTGTCAGGGTTTTTGATACCGGATATGTCTATGCGACAAATTTCCTTCCTGATGGGGAGACATTATTTGTACACGACGTATATGGGGGACTTTTTGTTATTGAAAATGCCAATAATCTTGAAAAAGCTCATATTGCCGCCCGTAAGCAATTTTTGGATACAAACAAGATCGGTAGCATGATTGGCGGGAAAGGCGCAATGATGGCCGATCAAGAAACATACCTCTGTCTTGGATGGGAAGATTCGCGTGTTTTTACTATTTCAATAAAACCGCCTTACGAAACCAAAGTCTGGCTGGACAGGAACCCTGTCACCTATCAGGGCGATGACCTTGTTATAGACCGCGGTTTTAACTATGCCTATGCAGCCTGTTACTCAGATCGTAAAAATGGATACATTGCCCAAATTGATCTGCAGAGACGGTGCATATCAAAAACATTTCGATCGGGAAACGGAACATGCGGGATGACAATGACGGATGACAAACGACATATCATTGTTTCAAACGACAATGAAAATTCAATTACTGTTCTTGCTCTGGAAACTCAGGATTTATGCAAATATAGCTGTTCTGAAGGTTTTGATAAGCTTGGCGTTAAAGGATATATTCAAGGTATCAGCGCGGATTCTCAAAACCGTATATATGTATATGATTGCAGCGGCACCGGTATTCTTGTACGGTTTTCACCTTTTATTGCGCAGCCAATATATGAGATAGCTTATAAAACCGGAGTTGTACAAGGGAAATGCGCAATTACAAAAGACAGTTAAAGGAGTGTATTGCTTACCAGAAGCGGCGTACGCGATTAGTTAGGACAATGGGAAAATTTCAAACTAATACGGCTTCCAGTTTCGCCTTATCCCCTGAATTCACGGAGTTCCCGGTAATTTCGGGTTTGTTCCGGCGGAATTCCCGGCGGTAACGCTTCAGCGCCGCAGCTTATGGTAGGCGCGTTATGGCAAAAGGATCGATCAATGAAAATTCGCACATAAAAACAGTTGACACATATACGAACATGATATATTATGTGAATTATGATTAAACTTCAAGAAAAAGAATGCCCGTGTTTTGCATATACGGAGGATGCCGGATTCACTATCAGCGCCCTGGGCGGGATACATACTGTCCCTTCTCCCCGTGGGGGGATTTTTTGTATAAAGACAAGCCGCGGTTTTTATGACGCGGGGCAGGCAAAGCCCGCCATGCGAAAAACAGATGACGGTTTGAGGCTTGAGTACGGGCTTACAGGCGGATTGTCCGTCAGTGTTCAATGGAAAACCAATGCCGCCGGTATCGTAGAGCGTCTGGATACAATCGCCAATAAAGGCGATAGCCCTGTCATTATTTACGGCTATTGCGCCAATATTGTTTTTACCGGAAGTTTTGAAATCTATACCCAATCAAATTACTGGTGCCATGAAAATCAGGGCCATTGGGAAGCGCTTTCCCACGGAGTGAGGGAAATTGCCACCCGCGGAGGGCGAAGCTGTTTGGCGAATACCCCTTACATGGCGCTGCGGGATACCATCACCGGAAAGAGCCTTGCCTTACATACCGCGGTACTGGGGGATTGGAGTATTAAAGCCGAAGTGAGTGAAGAAAACCGGCTGGTTCTTTCCACCGGGCCTGCCCCGGGGGAATTGGCTTATTCCCTGGAACCGGGCGGCAAAGCGCTTTTTTCCTCCACTGTTTTTGAGAGCCTGCCGGATGGAACCCCCGAATCGGGGAGCGCGATTTTTCACCGGCATCTTTTAAGCGATCCCCTGAACCGGAAACCCAAAGAAATACCCGTGGAATTTAACACATGGTTTTATGATTTTGATAATCTCGCGGAGGAAAAATTATCCCGCCAGTTGGAAGCCGCCGCCGCCCTGGGCTGCGAAGTTTTTACCGTCGACGCCGGCTGGTACGGCCAATTGGAAGGAAGGTGGGCCTCCCAGACAGGGGATTGGCGGGAAAAAACGGACGGCGCTTTTAAAGGAAAAATGCGGGCCTTTGCCGACAAGGTGCGGGCCAGGGGACTTGGGTTTGGCATTTGGATAGAACCGGAACGTTTTGAAAAGAACGCCCCCGTTGTATTGGAACACCCCGACTGGTTCCTGGAAGATGAAGGATCAAATGTTTATCCCGATCTGGACCGGCAAGAAACCGCCGCTTATATCTTCGATATGATTTCCGAAGTTATCGACCGTTATAACGCGCTCTGGGTTAAGATCGATTTTAACCACATATTAGGAAAGGATCCCCACGGCAAAGTCCACATGGGATACATGAAACAGTTTTATCACATCATGGATGATCTTCGGGAAAAATATCCCCGTCTTATTCTGGAGGGATGTTCCAGCGGGGGAATGCGTTTTGATTTCGAGATACAAAAACATTATGACGTCTGTTTCTTGACTGATACGGTCAATCCTTTTGATGTGCTGCGTATAGGCGAGGGGGTTTCCCCGCGCTGCCTCCCGGGGAAGATTATTCGCTGGTGCTGTTTTGAAAATCCGGGAACTATACCCCACTATGGGCATGATGAACCCATGGCGGCTCTCCTTACGCCGAAAAAAGCAATCTGGGACGAGGTGGAAAATATTGACGCCGATTTTGCGCTTAAGGTTGCCCTTCAAGGGCATCTTTCCTTCTCGGGGGAATTGGCGGGCCTGGATGACGAAACCAAAGAAAAAATAAAAAAAGCCATAGCGTTTGCCAAGGAACACCGGAACCTTATCCGGTACAGCGTACTGCATCAGTTGACTCCGATTAAGCCAATGGATGACCGCGGCGGCTGGAGCGCATCCTATCTCTGCCGGCCCGATGGTTCGGCCGGAATATTCTATGCCTACCGTTTGGATTCTCCCGCGTCCCGCATGAACTTTACGCTGCCGGAAGATTCTATCAGCGGCAGTTACATTATTACTGATTATGATACCGGGGAAACTGTCACTGCCGGGGCGGAAGAACTTTGCCGCCAGGGTATAAACATTGAAATTACACAAAAGAACAGGGCGGCTCTGTTCGTCTTTAAAAGGGGATAGGTATTAATAATGACTTCGATTACGCTCTCAGGGCCTTATGCGGTATTAGCCACTCCGTTCACAAAAGACGCCCGGCCTGATTTGGACGCCGTCGGCCGCCATGTGGAACTGCTCTGCGCCACGGATATACGGGGCATTGTCCCCTGCGGTTCCTCCGCGGAATTTGTCAATCTTAGCTTTGAAGAAAACACGGCAATACTGCGGGAAGTGGCCCGCGTAAACGCCGGACGGAAACAGGTGATTGCGGGGGCTACCGGTCCTGACGCCTTCACCACCCTGAAATACCTGGACCTGATGGGCAATCTGGGTTTAGACGCCGCGTTAATTGCGCCCCCCTATTATTTTAAGTACAGTGATGATGAAATACTTGCTTTTTATAAAGAGATCGGCGCCCCCGGCTTTCCTGTAACGGCTTATAATATTCCGGCTTTTACCAATCCCATATCCTTAACTGTTTATTCAAAGCTCCTGGATATGGATCATATAAAGGCCATGAAAAATTCAAGCGCGAACATCAAAGAAATAATGCACCAGATTGAACTGAAGAACGAGACCCGCCGGGATTTTCAGGTGCTGACCGGTACTGATGACGCGATTGTTCCCTGTGTGGTCGGCGGTTGTACCGGCAGTTTTACTCTTCTGGGAAGCATCATGCCCGAGACCATCTGCCGTATATATGACGCTTTAGGCAGGGGGGATATTCCCGGGGCTTTACAAATTCAAAATCAGATACAGCCCGTTATCCGTGCCGCCGATTCCTTTCCCTTTCCGCTGGGGTATAAACTTATAGCGCTGGTGAAAGGCTTTGATGTAGGGCGGCCCCGGCAAAGCATTTCGGAAAAAACACAAAGCAGAATACTTCCCGCTTTGGAAATTATATATGAGTCCCTAAAAAAAGTTGAAACCGGTAATATCCCGGAAGATTTTAATCCTGTCAGGTTAATTGAAAAACTATGGCTCAACTAACAGAGGTAGCGAGTTACCGGACACGGAGGAGCAATTAATGGCGAATCATAATATGCTTGAAAGGGCGCTTTCTATTCTGGAATATATATCTGAACAAAATTCCGGTATATCGTTTACTGAAATTTGTACCCGTTTTTCCATGCCGAAAAGCAGCGCCCATTCACTGGTGAACACCTTATACAACCTTAATTATCTTGCAAAAAACAAAGAAAACCGTTTTTCAATCGGATTCAAAGCCTTTGAGGTTGGCTCCAAATTTATCGAAAATACCGATATATACGTCCATTCCCGAAATGTACTGTATACCCTTGTTGATAAGGTAGATGAGACCGCTCATATTGCCTTTCTTGACGGCAGTGAAATCATTTACCTCAATAAATGTGAATGTTCCCATGCGTTGCGCATGATCTCCAGTGTGGGTAAGCGGGTACCCGC
>JAISQR010000076.1 GCA_031274035.1 Treponema sp.
TTGGCATTTTTCAACAGGAGATGCCAGGGAAAAATTGATATCGTTATATCCCAAGTTCGAGATTCAGGAGCAATGAGCTGGCTTCAATTATACTAATTGTCAACGATACAATACACTAGAGAGAACGACGATAAAATAGCGTTTTCTCTATCTTTCTCACAAATGGATGAAGAATTCAGGTGTAAATTCTGAATATCGAAGCAAGAGTCTGTGTGGTCTGTGGTTAAATTTTTAATAAAGTAAGCTCTTATGGGGTATGTACCCTTCGCAGACAATCAATCTAAAAGCCCGCGCTCTGTTTTTTTCCGGTATTTCAGGGTGTAGAGGGTCCAGATAACGCCGTTACCCCAAAAGGCGGGAAGTCCAAGGTACAAGCCGAGGAGGGTCAAAAGGACGGCGCGGCTTTCTCCCTGGAAGCCCAGGATAATACCCCCGGCGGTTAATACCCCATAGAGGGCCAGCAGCGCGAAGGCCCCTAAAACGATACGTTTATCGGTAACAAAAAAAAGCGGGATGCTACAGAGAAGGCTGGCGCTTATGGATATTATCGAGGGGGGCAGCCATTTTTGTAAAAAATTCCCTTCCGGGGGAACCAGCGCCGCCACTAGATCCGCCGTAAGAACATAGGCCAAGCCGTAAACCGCCGCGTAGAGCAGGCTGAGGGAAAAAGCTGAAAGTAAAAGGGGGTTTTTTATTTTACCCCCCTGTAAAAATAAACCCATATTTGGTAAATCCGGCTTTTCTCCATCCGGTACAAAAGATCGGAACCGGAAGAAACCTGATCTAGCAGCCTGTTGCACTTGTGGATTTTTTGCTCAGTGTGCCAAAGGCACACTGAGCAAAAAATCCCGATCAAGGGGCATGCTTTCGGAGTTTGCAAGGTATCAATTTGCAATAAATATGAATGCGAACCAAAGGTTCGATTATACCCCACAAACTCCTTACGCAGGTTTCTTCCGGCGGCCTTTTATCTATTCGCTTGCAGGGAAATCCAAAAATCCTTTATATCCGGCACATTGGCATAGAGATAATTGGGATCGCCGTCAAAGGTCCTCAGTTCCGCAAGAGGCGGGTTGCCCGCAGCCGGGGTTACATCGTCCCTAACCGACCAGCCGCCGAGGGTGTTAAAGGGATTAAACCCTTCGCCCTTGCCGTCGGTGCCGCCCAACATCCAGCGGAGCAGCAGTTTTGCCGCGTTGGGATGGGGAGCATGCTCCACAATGTAGAGGTTATTCTGGTTCTGAAGACTGGTAGCGGGGGTAATGTTTATCGGCGCCAGCACCCAGCCGTCGCTCTCGTTTTTGCGCAGCTTGGAAGAAGCGGCCCAGCCCAAAAGCCCCGGCCCTTTTTGTCCCTTGGTACCCACCGCTTCGCAGACCGCGTCGGAGGAACTTTCAAAAATAAGATCGTTATCCATCAGGCGTTTGATAAGTTCATGGGCCGCGGTGGGGCATTCAGGGGAAAGCTGTATCTTTTGACCAAAGACCCTTTCGTAGTCCTCCTCAAAAAGTTTCGCGTTTTCCACAAAGGCGGTAAAGTTGATAATGTAGGTATTCGCGCTTAGGGGGTCCTGCAAAACCAGACGGCTCTTCCATTCCGGTTTGGTTAAATCCCACCAACTGGTAATAGGGGGAGCGCTGTACAGTTCGGAATTGTAGAACCATTGGGCAAGTTCTACATAAAGGGGCATGGCGTATTGCCGGGCCCCTTCTGGAATATGGGCAATGATGTCGTTGGGATAATAAAGGATGAATTTTCCCGGAAGCACCATTTCCTGATAAATGGCGCCGTCTTCGTCCTTGATATGCACCAGATCCGCGTTGTATATCCCCGCTTCATATTCCCGTGTTACCTTTTCGTAAAGCTCGTTGGAACTAATATCAAAGGCGTTAACCGTAACGCCGGGATACTGCTTTTCAAAACTGGTTTTAACCGCGGTGATACGGCTGGAAATGGAATAAACCGTAACCTGCCCTTCCTGTTTCGCCAGCTCGTATAACTCCGCCTCGGTCTGACTGCCGTCGTCGAGTTTATTTGTTTTTGCCCAGTCGGTAATTACCGGCCCGCTTGAGGCGCGCGCTGTTTCTCCTCCTCCATCTCCTCCATTGCTTAATTCTGCATTGCTCGGTTTCGCTTTGCCGCAGCTTACCGCCAGGGCAAGAAAACACAATCCGATCACCCACAATCTCTTCATCTCTGTACCTCTTCCCCGTGTATATTTACGCTGTATGCGCTTTATAGGGCGTATTTAATAAGGGACCCGCTTTCTTTGTTAAAAACGTTTATCATATCCGGGTGTATGTCCAAAAACACCCGTTGATCCCGTTCATAGGCGCCGATGCCCAATTCTTTAACCAAAAGGCGGGTGTTTTTTATCTGAATCTGAACCAGAGTTTCGGAACCCGCGGGCTGGGATGCGTACACCGAGGCTTCAACAGCCCCCGGTACGGCCTCCCTCCGGGGGATAAGCTGTTCGGGCCGCAGCCCCAGGATACAATCAAATTCGGCGTTTTGGGGAAACTCCCGACCGGTAAAATCTTTTTTATTAAAAACAAATTCTCCCAGATCCGATCTTACCGTTAGTTCATCCCCCTTTACGGACGCCTTGGCTTCCACGAAATTGATCCGAGGGTTGCCGATAAAATCCGCCACCTTCAGGTCCGCGGGATTTCTATACACTTCCATGGGGGTATCCACCTGTACCAGTACCCCCTCAAAAAAGACGGCCACCTTGGTGCTCATGGTAAGGGCCTCTATCTGATCGTGGGTAACGTAAATAACGGTGGTGCCCATTTCCTGATGGAGCCGCTTTAATTCCGAACGCATGTCTATACGGAGTTTCGCGTCCAGGTTGGAAAGGGGTTCGTCCAAAAGCAGTATCTTGGGAGCGGTAACTATTGCACGGGCTATGGCCACCCGCTGCTGCTGGCCGCCGGAAAGCTCCGAGGGGTATCGGTCCCGGTATTGAAGGATCTGCATACGTTCCAGGGCATTTTCCACCTTGGTCTTAATTTCGCCCTGGGGGGCCTTTTTTATGCTAAGACCAAAGGCGGCGTTTTTAAAAACCGTCATGTGGGGCCACAGGGCATAGGACTGAAAGACCAGATTCAGGTTCCGTTTTGAGGGAGGTTCGTAGTACAATTCCGCCGCGTTTACAATTTCCCGTCCGTCCATATAAATAGAACCCTTCTGGGGCCGTTCAAGCCCGGAAACTACCCGCAGGGTGGTGGTTTTACCGCACCCCGATGGGCCCAGAAGGGTCATAAACTCCCCGTCCTCGATGGTCAAATTAAGGCCCTTAAGCACATGATTGCCGCCGTAAAATTTATCGATATTTTTCAGTTCTATCTTGCTCATATCACCTCTCCTTTACCTTGATCAACCGCCCATACTCTTGGCTATATCCGCTTTACCGGCCAAATTTAATACGGCGTAAACTATAAATACGATAATAAACAGGATAACCGCCACCACATTGGAATAAGGTTCCTGATTTTGGTTTGCGTATTGAAAGGCCATATAGGGCAAGGTAGCCCTGGTGGGGGTCATTATAAGTATAATCAAGTCCAACTCTTTCATAATGCTGATAAAGATCAACATAAAACCCGAAACAAAACCCGCGCGGGAAAGGGGCAAAACAATTCTCTTGAAGCGGGATATAAAGGACGCCCCTTGAATGGCGGCCGCTTCTTCAAGCTCTATACCGATTTGCAGCATATTTGAAATTCCCGCCCGGCAGGAAAAGGGTAGATGTTTCACCACGCTGACCAAAACCATAAGGGTAAAGGTGCCGTATAGAGAGGGGAGCAGATAAAAGACGCCTCCTCCGGGCAGGGGTATGCCCAGATGGGGGACCGCGAACATGGAAAGATAAATAGCCCCAAAGGCGATGGAGGGGATAAGGTAGGGAACAAACACCAGTTGTTCAATAATCTTTCCAGACAGCTTGCCCCGGGTGCGGGAGATAATATACCCTATGGTCTGCCCCACCAGGGACGCGATAATCGAAGTACAAACCACCAGGGAAAGGGTGTTCCGCAGTATCATCCAGAACCGGGGATTGTGGAGCACCCCCGGTTCTCCTTCATAAACCGCGGGATTAGGCACCCCGCCCCAGTAATGGAGGGTAAAATTAGCCGGGGAATATTCGCCGGGCCGGAGCATAAAGGTGTCAATCACCAGGATAACCAGGGGGCCCATAACGCCCACCACCAGGAGTACCAAAAGCAGGGCGGTAATGAGGTATTTCCAGGGCCCCAGTTTGATCAGGGTGGATCGCCCGCCTTTACCCCCTATGGTGGCAAAACTTTTTCTGGCCCCTATGGCTTTTTGGTTGATAAAGACAAAAAGGGAAGAAATGGTAATCAGTATCATGGCCACCGCGTAACCGGTGGTGGCTTCCCTGTTTTTAATAGTCTGATACAGGGTAGTGGAAATGGTGTTAAAATTTACCTTCATTCCCAAAAAGGCGGGTACTCCAAAGGTGCCCATGGCCTTGGAAAAGGTAAGAATCACCGATGAAAGGATCGCGGGAAGCACCAGGGGCATGGTGATTTTTCTCAGGATTTGGGTTTTATTCGCCCCCGCAATTTCCCCCATTTCTTCCAGTTCGCTGTTTAGGGAACCCAGGGCGGCGGACACCAGAAGGTAGGCGTAAGCATAGTAATGGATAACCAGCACTAGAACTATGGGAATAGGACCGTAGGCAAGCCAGTTCGGGGTTTCCACCCCCAGGGCAGCAAGGAAGCCTATACGCCCCCCTATGCGGGAATTTTTAAACACCGTAATCCAGGCCATAGACTTACACCAGGAGGGGAGCATATAGGGAATAATCACCGCCAGGGAAAAAAACTTTTTCGCAGGCATATCGCTCCGTACCATAAGCCACGCGATAGTCGAACCCAGGAGTATACTCAGGGTGGAAACCGATACGGCGATGGCCAAGGAATTAAGCAGGGGTTTATACAGGAGGGCTTGGCTTAAATTTGAGGCAATAAGGCGGTTCCAGTAATAAAGGGTAAATTCTCCCACGGCTTTATCGGGGAATCTCCTGAGATCGACTCTTTGCAGTTCAAAGGTGGTGGAGATCATGTCCAGCAGGGGCACTACAATGAGATAGCCCAAAAGGACAAGGGCCGCCAGAGCGATAGTGTTGTAGGGATTAGTAAGGACATTAAGAATAGCGTTTTTACATTTTCTTACCCGCGAATATGGCCGTAATTCGGATGTCTGGGCTGTACTCATAACTCCTTCTCCTTAGGTGTTTTTATTCCTGATTTGAGAAACTATACCGGGAATTTCATTCAGATTGGCGATCAGATAATCCGCCTCTTCCCCTTCCTGATTTAACCCGGCGTCGGCTCCTCCGGTTAACATCGAATTTATCCTGATACTTGCCTTGTATCCCGCCAAACGGGCCCCCCGGACATCCCTGGATACGGTATCCCCCACATATATGCACTCCTCCGGCAGAACACCCAGATCCTGGGCGGCGGCCCAAAAAAGTTGGGCGTGGGGTTTACGAAACCCCGATGTTACCGAAAGGTACACACAATTAAAATAATGACGTATCCCGTACTGATGGAGTATCTCGATCACCTGGCTATGGCTGGAGGTATTGGAAATAACCCCCAAACAAAGCCCCTGATCTTTGAGGGCCTGAAGCATGGCCGGCGCTTCGGGACGCAGGGAACGGCGGTAAAAATTCCGTTCCCAAAGATTAGCCAGATGATCCGCGATAACCCGCAGCCGGTCCTGGTTATACTCAGCGTCCTTCAGGAGCAGCCGGGACCAAAGCTCAAAGGGCGCCAGTTCCCGCTGCTCCTCCACCCCCCATTTCCGGTAGGCCCTGTACCGTTCTTCCAGGCGGTTCATAAAATCCCCCGGACTCAGATCAAAATGGATGCCGTGCCCCTCCAGATAGCTTAGGAGCGCTTCGCCGCAGGGAAGATTAAATTCCGGTTTATGGAATACATCTTCCAGGGTGCCCCCCATATCAAAAATTAAAGCCCTAAGCATGGTCCCCCCGGTTGGCGTTTTCTATGATAGCCGGAATTTCACCAAGATCGTCGATACGATAGTCAGGCTCGTTTTCCGCGCAGACAAAAGCGGCGTCCTTTTTTTCCGATGGGGGATAACGGATAAGGATCGCCAAGCCTATGCCCGCGTTATGGGAACCGATAATATCACGGGAAATCCGGTCCCCCACATAGGCGCATTCCCCAGGGCTTAGGCGGAGCCGGTCCGCGGCAATCAGGAAAATCTCCGGTGCGGGTTTCCGTATACCCGTTTCGCTGGAAGTAACCACACAGTCCATATAGGACGCGACGTTGTAGAGTTTAAGCCGCTCCGGCACAAAGGTGGTGGATATGATATTACTGACAACACCCAATTTTATCCCCTGGGCATGGAGTTCTTCTACGGTACGCGGCAAATTCGGACGGGGAACAAGCCGGGTACGGCGGGCGTCAAATAGATAACAGAGTTTTTCCGCGCAGGGGGCAAGCGTTTCCGGGGATATATCAAAATCCCTTAAAAAAAATTCGCTCCATATCCGGGGGCCGCTCAACTCCCTTTTATCCGCTTCGCTGTGTTTTTTATATTCCCTAGCCCGAATATTTATAATTTTGATAAATTCCCCAGGGCTTACCGGCAGGTCAACGCCCTGGTCTTTCAGGGTTTTAATGGATGCTTCGGCAAAATAACTTTCCATGTTCGGATCCGCTTCGCTGGTATGGAGAACCCCTCCCACGTCAAACAGTACCGCCCGGATCATCCTTTCCTCCCGCATCTTATCAGAACCATATCGTGATCGGCCATCTCCTGTCCCTGATAGCGGCGCACTTCATCGGGGATATCCTTTAAACCGTTTGTATGAAATATACTCTCCACCTTAACAGGGGCCCGGCATTCCAAGCCCCGCTGATAAAACCAGTCAAGGTTCAAGAGTACCGTCCGTCCGTCTTCCATGGGTTTACGGCGGGTGGTTTTTTCCAGAATATTACAATCGGTATAGAGGAACCCACGGGAAGCGGCATAATCCATTTGGGGCTCCCAGGAAGGGATATGGCCTATACGGCGCCATTGTTCCCCAGGATGATCCGCCAGATAGGTCATTTGGGCGTCTTCGTTGCCGTCTACCGTATTGGTGTTCATATCGCCGCCGATTAAAACCGGCATATCCGGGCCAAAATGGGCCTCCGCTTCGTTAAGAAGGTACTCAAGCTGGCGTTTCCGCCCTCCGGGATCGGTACGGTTTTCCAGATGGACGCTTACCAAACCAACGGGCCCCATATCTCCCGCCTGGATCTCCGCCATTACGGCGATCCGCGTACCTAAGCGGGGATCGCCTTTTTTATAAAACCACTCATATTCAATGGGAAGAGCCACCCTTTTGATCCGTTCCAGGGGGAATTTGGAAAATATCGCGTTACCGTGGAGACCTTCCCGGTTGCCGTCCTGACCGGCCCTAAAGGTAACAAATTCCACCCCGTATGCGTAATTCATCCCCAGGGAAGCGGCAAATTCCCGTGTTATATCGGCGTTTCCGGTCCGGGCCATACCGCAGTCCAGTTCGTTGCCAAAAACCACGTCCGCGTCCCGCAGCAGGGGGTGGTAGGTAAAATAAGCGAGTATCTGCTTTAAATAGGTTCCCCTCTCAAAATTAAACACCGCCGCCCGGAAGGGAATCTTTCCCTGGGAAGAAAAACTATTATCCCCCTGGGGTTTCAGAATTTCCGGAACATACTTTTTTAGGGCTTCCATATGGGAAAGGACGCCTATTTCCTGAGCCGCCTGGATTAAATTTTCCCTTGAATATACAATCACCTTCCGCCTTTCCTCCCTAAGTTCAAAGATATTTTAGTCTTCTATAAATACCGGCTGGATTCCGTAACCGTTTACGTTATTGTTTTTTATTCTAATCCCGGAATTTTTCTTTGTCAAGAAAAATATTTTCAAAAAATTTCCCTTGGAATTTCGGAGCGGCGGCTCTGATAATTCCCGCCTAAAAATACCGGCAATGCTTTGGATTGCGGGTAAAACGCGGCAATTTTACTTTTGAGAAATTCAACCGCTAAAAGCGCGAAAGGACGCGAAAAAGGAAAGTACGCTACTTCCAAGTACCGCGAAAATATCTAAATTTGAAGAAATTTAACCGCGAAAGGCGCGAAAAAGGAAAGTACCCTCCTTCCATGTACCGCGAAAATATCAAAATTTGGATAATTTTAACCGCTGAAACACGGACGCGATTTGTTGACTTTCCGGTAACTCTGGACTATCATATATTGGATGCGTAACCGTTTACAATGGAGAAGGAAACCATGAGTGCAAAAAGACTTACCATACGCGATATTGCCCAAATGACCGGTGTATCCTATGCAACGGTTTCACGGGCTTTGTCGGGAAGCGCGGGGGTCAGCGATCAAACCAGAAAACGGATTTTAAGCACTTGTAACAAACTTGGTTACACCGCTAATTATATGGCCCGGTCCCTGGTGGCGCGGAAAAGCAAACTTATCGGTTTTATTGTCGGCAGCATCGACAACCCCTATATGGGCCAATTGGCCTGTCAGGTGGAACTTTCCGCCCGTCAAAAGGGGTATAACCTTATACTGTGTAATTCCATGCACCAGGAGGAACATGAAGCGGAATTATTTTCCCTTCTTTTGGGAAGACAGGTGGACGGCGTCATCATTATTCCGACAAGCTCCAAATCCTACGGGGCTCTGGAAAAATTTTTTGAACAGATCCCTACGGTGTTTATCGGAGAAAATCTTAGGGACGCCCCAAAGAGTTATGTGGCGGTGGACAATTATCGGGGTACCATGCTGGGCACCGAATACCTTATATCCCTGGGGCATCGATCCATTGTATATATAGGCTACCGTTCCGAAAGCGTTACCCATCAACTGCGGGTCGGCGGATATACCCAGGCATGTAAAGATCACGGCCTGGAAACTACGGTGATAGACAACCGGGAGAGCGCCAGTTCTATAGAACAAGGTTATATCCTGGCGAAAAAATACTTTTCCCGGTATCTTTCCCATACGGCAATTGTAACCGCCACGGATACCACCGCGTTAGGGGTTATGAAAGCCGCGGATGAGGCGGGTATAGTCATACCCCGTGATATATCCATTGTGGGTTTCGATAATATCTCCTATTCCATGCTGCCCCGGATCAACCTTACCACCATAGAACAGCCCTTTAACACCATGGCCGCTTCGGCGGTGGACATGCTGATCCGTACCATCGAAGACCCCGCCATGGGCTATTCCCATATTGTACTTTCTCCTACCCTGATAAAACGGGGCACCTGCCGGCCGGTGGAGTAGGTATGAGCCATAAATTTGATTGGAATTCGCCGTAATCCGGGTAGTTTACAGACTTTGTAAGAGAATTCACGTTTAGCTTGTTGAACCTTCTTCGTCGTTGATGACCCTGTCCATTTCCTGTTCTATATCGTCAAGATGCCGCTTCATAGCGGCGGCGGCCTTTTCCCCGTCGCGTTCGCAGATTGCCCCGACAATTTCTTCATGCTGATCCAGATGCAGTTCTATCTGGCGGCGGCGGTTATCCCCTTCCTTTTTCAGGAGCGGCCACATATTACCGTCCATAATATTCCAGATTACATTGACAATTATACCAAGCGCCTTGTTTTGGGCGCCTTCGGCAATGGCGCTGTGAAGATCGCGGTTCATAGCGCTGATAGTATCCGCACGGTGTTCGGCAAAACGCCGCCTTTCCAGGAGGCTTTGCAGCCTTGCAAGATACGATTCGCCGGCGCGTTCCGCGCAGAGCCGCGCCGCTTCGCATTCAACGATTACACGTACTTCAAGTATCTCGTCAGGGCTTATCTGTAAGCCCGCCAGAAATTTGCCGAGCAGCCCCAGCGGTTGATCGTCTTTGGGAGGCTGAACATAGGTGCCGCCGCCCTGACGTATCGTTACGACACCCTGAGCCGCAAGCGCGGCAATGGCCTGCCGGACAGAAGCCCTGCTGACCGACAGCGCCGCCGCCAATTCGCGTTCGGAGGGGAGTTTATCGCCTGGTTTTAAATTTTCTTCGTCTATAAGATCGGTTATCTTCCGTATAATTATATTGTAGAGCTTTTCTGTTTTTATCGGTTCCAGCATGTAGGGGTGTTCCTTAAAAAAAAATTCCAAGCCGTCAGACAAGAACAAGCGCTTCATATTCATCAAGGGCAGGAAGGGTAAAATGCAGAAGCGATCCGTCAAAATAAAACGGCAGTTTCTTCTTTCCTATAAGACTTGTAATCTCCTCAGGCGAATTCTGTTCATCCCACTTTATACTGATTTCAATAGTATGAATAGGCGCGCACGGATGAAATGCCGATCCGTTAAAACCGGAGAGATTGATAAGCTGTATGTTGTATATACCCGGCGGCGCTTTATGATTTTCGTCGTTTAAATATTTATTCAAAAAAATTTCTATATAGGGAGGGGCGTTAGTAGAGAGAGAAGGGATCAACATATTCTGCCGAACGGCGTCGGAAATCAAATACCGGTGTTCATCGTAACCGTAACGTTTGTAGAGACAGCCCGGCTGAAACGTATAGAACATAGTCTTTTTTTCATTGTTGATGATAAGCCCGTATTCACCGGTTGGAACATTACCACCGCACATTTCAGGCGGCCCAAAACGCCCGCCTGATAATTTTTCAAGCGCGGCGGAGCAACCCGCCGCGGGCTTAACCGGTATAAACGGGCCGTCAAGCATGGTCCAGTCTGTTTCCGTTAAATGGGGGAAGAGGGCCGCGGGGCTGTTCTGTAGGTACGCCCAGCGGCTGTTGATAGATCCGATGTATTCTGCTATAGAGAATAGATTTAAAAAACGCCGCTCAGGATTCTTCAGCCAGGCGGTTCCGCTCCACATCAGGGCCTTTGTCTTTGCGGCTTCTTCCAGCACGTCCAGCAGGGGCTGTGTTACCGTACAATCCGCGCAGAGGATAAGCCGCGCTCCTTCGGTATGCGCAAGAGAAAAAACCGGCTGCTCTACAACCTTGAATTGCAGGTGATCTTCCTTTAAAATTTTAAACAGCCCCAGGTATTCCTGTATTTGCGTTTCGTCCGCATGAGGGCCCGGTTTAACCAGCACTATATCGGGAACAGCTTCAAAATTACCAAAATACGCTTCGTTTTCCCGGTGAAACTGAAAGACCTTTTTTACAACCGGAAGATTCTTCCGGTCGGGGTAATCTGCAAACACCCCGATAATGCAGAAGTCAAGGCCGGAACCTGATGCCAGGCCCTGATACAAACGCCGGCTTACCTGCACGGACGGTACGCCCTGGAACCGGTAATCAATGCCGATAGCGTTGATGCAGACATTACTGATGAGCTTATCGTTCCAGCTTCCCTCCACGGACTGGTTGTTTTCCGAAGCCGAGTATTCCCACACCGGATAGGGCCGGTGAATCTCCGTGTTGGATTCTTTTTTTATAATGTCAACCTTGTAATCGGTATAGGTTGAAATTGCCAATTCGCGGGATTTGCCCTTTATTAAGGTATGAACAGCATCCAGTACCTCGTGTATTGTTTCTTCTTTAAATTGCAGGTACATCTGAAAAACCGGATCGTCAGGGTTTTCCTCTACCGGCAATGTTCTGCCGTAACGTTGGGCGAACAGAGCCTTGCAGTTACCGCACTGGCATATACCATGATAGTTGTTGGAATAGTCCCTTGTTGTATACCCAAACATATTGAAGAATACTCCGTCTATAGGGTAACGGCTGGTAACTTCGTCAAGAATTGCAAGAGAATATTTCCGCTGGTATTCGCTGTTGATACATGCGTGAACCATGCCGTTGTAATTAACGCTATTCCCCCCGATTGAACGGTAGGCCCATTCGGGATGTTCCGCGTATACCGATTCATGAATCTTGCTAAAATCAAAACGGGCAATGTAGCGTATACCGTTATCGTTGCAGAGCTTAACCATATCGCCGGTTAAATCGCCGCCGCCCAAGGTAGGACTGCGGTAATGATACTCCAACGCGGTGGGATAAAAAGCGACAAGCCCGCCTGTATTGAGCAGCAATACATTTGCGGAAAGTTCCCTGAGTGTGTCTATCAACCGCCGCCTGTCCAGAGCCGCATCCGCGGCGCGCAGATTGGTCTGTATAAGCCGTAAATTGTTTCTATCCCACCAAGGCATGATTAACCTCTCATAAAAAGCGGCGGTATCGCCGCTTGTGTTCGATCAAACAGTAACGCGGTGTTACTGATACGTCTTTAATTTAAAGTCCACTGCTTCTCCTCAAGTTTGTCAATACCCGCTGCCATTCATTGTAGATAGTTTTTCCCGCAGCCTCCGCGGTAGCCCCGCCGGTGATGAAACGTGAATATTCATTACGCAGTATTTCCAGAACTTCAGGAATCAGAATAAACGCCGAATAGGGAGAAGCGGCTGTTTGCATCAGATAACTGGTACTGACATAGGCGGGCCCTTGAAGGATACCCAGATCCGCAAGTATCTTCTGTCCTTTTTCGGTAGGATGCGCGGAACGGTACAGTTCCAGTGCGGTAATAGCCGCAGCGTCGTTGATGATAAAGTTAAGGAGCTTTGCCGCCAAAACCTGATTTTTGGACGCATTAGCTATAGACCAGTACTGCGCGGGCCGGACATAGATGCCGTCAAATTCGGGACGCCCCAGAACAGGATAGGCCATAACTCCGACTTCGCTATTGGCGTTTACACCGTTCTGTATAATATTACTGGTCCAGTTAAACCAGCCAGCCCGCTTCCCCTACGCAACATAAATGGTACCAACGGTACTTGCTTCTCCTAAGGATTCAACCTGTAAATTTCCGGCGGGCAGGACCCCTGCTTCGGTAAAACGGGCAAAGAGTTTTAAGGTGTCCGCAATGTTCTGTTCGCTTGCCATTAATTCGGCCCTATCGGAAATATAGAATTTCCCCGCATATTCGCTGAGCATACAAACTATAAACTGGGAAAGATCGGTCCTTGCTGTATTGAAGAGCGCATAGTCGCTGCCCATAGCCGCCTTAAACGCCCTGCCGTAACCGATCAGATCTTCTACGGTCCATGTCTCCCCAGGTCCGGGAGGCAGGGCATGGCCTGTCTTGCGGGCAAATTCATTATGCACATTCAAATTATAACTCATAGCCCAACCGCTTATACCGGTAGGAATACCCAACAGTTTATCATTGATAACTCCGCCTGCTACAAGGGTAGAATTAAGGCTTGAGAAATCAATATAATCGGACAATTCTTTTAAATTTTTCAATACAGGATTCCTGGCAAAGCCTACATCGGCAAGCCATTCCGCACTGAAACAAAAAAGATCGGGCGCAGTTCCGCTGGATAACTGAATGATGATCTTATCATGGTAACCATCAAAGGGAGTAGGCAGGGCGGTAATTTTTTTACCCGGATTTGCCTTCTCAAATTCAGCAACCGCCTTTTGTGTCGCTATATGCCGGGGTTCATCACCCCACCACATAAAAGCTAATCTTGACCCGAACTTGAGAACGAAGAAATTTTACCACAAAGGAACCCAGGGGTTCCGGGGCACATCAGACCTATGGTCTGCGGGCACGAAGAATTGAAGGGCAGGCCCACTCCGCGCCCCGTCTTTCAACTGTTTTGTTAT